>CAMWSZ010000100.1 GCA_947177005.1 uncultured Clostridia bacterium
TTTCCTGGCTACATGAGTCCTTATTCTTGGTGGAGATAAGCGGGATCGAACCGCTATGTTTTGCTTTAGTTTTACTGTTTAATTGCACATTTTTATCTTTTTTCTAATTCTGTTTGGGATAAAAAACTCAATTTTGAACTTTTCCACCGCAAAAAAAGAGGAAAGATGTGCGATTTCGGTGGGATTGCCAACTTTGGCAATCTATACGCCGACATTGCACGGAGTGCGATGGAGGCGTGAAATTTTTTTACTTCCGATAAAAGCATATGCGATTAAGCTTGGTTGCCTTTAGCAGCCAGACCCGCCAGCATCGCATTTTATGCGGTGCTGGCGGCAAAATTTTTGTATTCCACAAAATACAGAAGAGAGCATAATCGACTCGTCAGTGAAAATATGGTTGCCTGCCTAATGGCGTATCTGGACTAATATTCTACCATCTCTGATTTGTTACAACACATCACATTTTCTTCAATCCCTCGGCATATTGAGCGAATTCCTTACGCAATTCACGCACCAGTGATCTGTTTGGAGCTACACCATAGACAAATATAAAATGGAGTTTGAGACTAAATTTTCTAATCACTGATAATAGACCGTTAAAATTTGTTCTCGTTGAGGAGGCTTGTAAGATAGCCAACCGGTTCGAATGACATAACACGTCCAAATACGACAGTTGGATGTATATGGCTGAAATTGGTAGGCTTTAGCCAAGTCTCTCAAGATGCCAGAATCACGCATGCCAGACTCTATCCATCTATTCCTTAAAAACCAGCCGGAAAGAACCCTGTTTCGATGACTGAATTTTCATATTAATTTTTACTGTCAGGGGATTTTTTGTTCTCCAATTCTTCTATCTTTTTCTGAACATAAACCGTATAAATACTATCTTCACCCAACACTGTTTTGTACACCGGATATGCTTTCTTATAAAAGGTAAGGGCTTCTAGTAATTGTCCGAGACTCTCTAACACAGCGGCCACATTGATATAGGAATCCGCTGTATCAAGATGGTGACTGCCTAGTAGCTTTTCTCGAATATCAAGTCCGGTTCGCATCCACTTGAGCGCAGTAAGATAATCTCCGCAACTATCAAAAATTGTCCCAATATTATTGTAGACTGTCGCTATATCAGGATGTTCCTCGCCTAATACCTTTTCATAGATTTTCAATGCTTTCTGATAGTTATCTAGCGCTTTATCATATTCACCCAATTCACCATATACAGCAGCTATATTGTTGCAAACGGATGCTATATCAGGATGTTCCTCGCCTAATATTCTCTTCCGAATTGTTAGAACACGTTGATATAACTCCATTGCCTGTATATGTTCCCCACGTGCATCAATTGCTGCTGCAACATTATTATAAGAAATGGCTGTATCTAGGTGTTCCTTCCCCAGAACCTTTTCGCGAATATTCAACGCTTTCTTATACAATTCGAGAGCTTTATCCTCATTCCCAATTGCATCATAAATTGTTGCAATACTGTTATAGGCCTCCGCAGTATTAGGGTGATCTTCTCCAAAATATTTTTTCCATATAACCAACGCGTTCTCATAATTTTTTAGAGCCAGATCATAACTGCCTTGATCTGCATATACGGCAGCAATATTGCCATATATAGTTGCAGTATCTGGATGATCAGAACCAAGCACCTGCTCTCGAATATTCAAGGCAAGGTTATAGTACTTAAGCGCGGTGGAATAGTTTCCTATACTGTAATATCCTCCAGCAGCGTTGCAATAGACTGCTGCTGTATCTATATGATGCTGTCCGCACGTATTTTCATATATTGGAATAATCTTATTGTAAATATTCAAGGCATCCACATAATTTCCAGATTTTAACTGGATGAAAGCAATGTTCATATAAGTTGTCAGTGTATCTGGATGTTCGGCACCCAAAATTGCCTCGCGGATATTCAGCGTCATATGTTGCATTTCCAAAGCCTTGGTGAAATCACCGAGGCAGGTGTATATATACGCAATATTACTGTAACTGGTAGCAGTTAAAATGTGATTTTCTCCCACCTCCACTTTGCGAATTTCAAGCACCTTAGCGTGATTTTCCAGAGCCTCCCTATAACGTGCTAGGCGGCCATATACAAAGGCTATGTTGTTATAAATATCAGCTGTTTCATTGTGCTTTTCCCCATATATCGACAAGCGGATATCCAATGCTTTCTGATAATATTCCAGTGCTTTATCAAACTGCCCTTGACAATCATATATCCCTGCGATATTGCTATATGCGGATGCCACTGTAGCGTGATCTACCCCCAACTCCTTACAAAAAATTTTTAGTGCCAATTCATACAGGTCCAACGCTTTTGTATAATTGCCAGCAGCCTCATATGCAGAAGCAAGATTATTATAAGAGACTGCTGTCATATAATGCGTTTCTCCCAATATCCTTTTCCGGATATCTAACGCATCCTGATTCCACTTGATAGCCTTCGAATATTGTCCCAGATAGTCATAGCCTCTTCCGCCAACACCATACAATAGCGCCAGAAGTTCTTGCTCACTCTCCTCTGTTAAAAGCACTTTGCTCATATTGGCAAAGGCTTCCACATGAGGTATATACAAAAGAAACTGTTCATGGGACTCTACACTGCCGTATTTAAAAGAAAAACTGTTATATAATAGTTCCAGATCGTAGTGCATCCATTGCCTGTCCGGTTTTATTTTATTTCGGACAACCTCCTGTACCAACCGATGGATGCTGATATGTTCGGAGTCTCCGGAAGTCAGGGAATATCGCCGAAGTTCTGTAACAATCCTGTTGGTTTGTAATATTGTAGATAAATTACTGCGGATAGGTTCTGGAAGTATCTCCCGCATCTCAGAAAACAACTTCACCGGAATTCGATCTGGGGCCAAATAGACGCATAGGCAGAAAAGTTGTTTGGCACCTTCTAAAGCGATTGTGTTGAAAGAAATTTCCCAAGTGGTCGTAACAGATTTGGCATAGTGTTCTGGTTTGTTATAACCATCTACGTCAATTTCAAAAGCTTCAAGGCCAGACTGTTCCAGCAATTCTAGGTATCTTGAAAAGCTGGTACGTGTAACCTGAATATATGCCGCAGCCTGTTCTAATGCCAATGGCAGGCATCCAAGCCGATTGCACAGTTCTTTTTTTAACGCTTCTCTGTCCTTTTCCAGATGTTTGCATCCTACGAGCCGTTTGTCTAAAAAATTAATTGCCTCCTCAAGTTCAAAAACTGATAAATCGATCTGTTGCGCAATCGCCATATTTGAATTTCGAGTAGTCACCAAAATATGCCCACAAATATTATTATCGGGGATATAAGGAGAAATAGTATCCTCATTATCTAAATTATCAAAAATGAGAAGCCATTGGTCAGTATTTCTCAACCAATTTCTAATGGCCCAGCACAGCTCCTCCTCCTTAAAATCCTCCGGCAGTTCAATATGAAAAGTCTTAGAAAATTCCACAAAACCTGCATAGACTGTGGCCGTGCTGTCAGCATTTATTTCCCAAACTCCATTTTTATAATTTGCGCCGTACCGATAAGCAAACTCGCGTGCAAGTTGCGTTTTTCCAACGCCTCCCAGTCCTGAAATCGTTTGCTTTACAATTACAGTGTGATTTTTTCTAAAGGCTACGGCAACCGCCTGCAACTGTTCTTCACGCCCAGTAAAATAAAAGTTCCGTTCAGGAAGATTATTTTCTTTGGGGATAATTCCTGCTGGGGGCGGCTTTAAATCATCCGGAAGCGACTCGGTTACTCTTCTCGTCAAAGCTTCCTCTGGTTGCCATTGTCCATGTTTTGAAACAAAGCAGTGGGCACTTATGGAAACACCTCTATGTTTTACAATTTCACCCACAAAAAAGCTGGCTTCTGTCCCTCGTTGCTTTATCATACAACCAACGGATAGACATGCAATGTCGTAATTTTTATCATATCTTGTTTCATGTATGTCTCCACAAAACCAGATTGCAGGAATTCCGCTATCCTTAAGTAAATTCTTTACAATGTTTTGTTCTTCATACGCAAGATGTGACAGTGGATTATGTGCCAAAATAATCAGAGGTTTCCCTTCAGAGTGCTGCAAGGTCTTCTCAAAATCATTAGTACCTATTAACAGATTATGTCTGTCCTTGTCTCTGCCACTTGCAATAGCAGTATTCAAGTATATGATATTATACTCGTCAAAGGACTGATATCGGTGTATCCACCCGCTTCTAAACTCTGACCAGATTTGATTATGTAGAAGCTCAGCACACTTTTCAAAAAAGCCAAATCGCCGACGCAAATAGTCCAGTGATGCCACATTCTCCTTGATGTACCCTGTAAAACAACCGTCATCCGGATCATATTGCTTATAAATTTCATCTAATATTCTACAATTTTCCTCTTTATTGCATTCTCGATCAAGATCATGATTTCCTGGTACAATATGTATATGTTTTAAGTCTGTTACACCCACGCACTCTGCAATATCGCATAAAAAATTAACCGCATTTTGTGCAACCTCAAGTGGATTCTGACCAGCTTGCTTTGCTGCATGACGAAAGTCTCCTGTAAAAAATACCTCATCAATATCTTGTAGGCCCTTCTCTATCGTATATTTCTTAAATTTTGAGCGCAAATCGCGGGTTGCCCTTCCATCTCCTGCTGGGTTAAAGTGGATGTCAGATACATGTAGGAACTTCATAATTCCCTCCTCTTTTTAAATTTTATAAGTCAACTTTGAGTTCCCCACTTATTGATATATTTAGTGTACCATATTCCATTTGTAAATTCAATTCCTTTAAAAAGCTGATTTGTAAAGCAAAGCAGTTTATTAGCGAGATAACCTACAGATCAAATATCCGCCCGTTCTCTTTTTCCTTCAATAAATAAGGACTCATACATCCATTTGTGACTACATGAGTCCTTATTTTTTATATCTGCGCTATATTGACAATCGTTGCAGCACAATAGCTTTGAAACTAACTAATGTTATTAAAGCACGCTATTTCGAAATCTTTGCAGTTAAATTTATTTACGTTGATGAAGTATATTGCGGATTTCGGCAAATTCATCCTGATTATCCATAATAGTCAACCAGCTTTTCAGAATCTCAGGACGCGCTCCATACATATTCGCATCACATAGCGTCTTCGCTAAAGCGGCTGCATTAACTCGTATGTTGCCTTTATCGCAAGCTGCTTCTACTGTGTCATCTGTTGTGATTCTGGTCTGCTGTACCAAACGAGATAGACCTGTAATCAACGGCTCCAACATATAATCTGAAATCAATTCGGGTCTGTATTCTACTGCAATCTTGACTGCTTGTAATGCTGAGATGAGCAATTGTGGAACTCCCCAAACGATTTGCTGAATCAAGAGATCTATACTTGAGCATATCACAGCGTCTCCTAATAGACTTAATTCCGGATAACGAAGTCCTGCGGACAAAGTATTAAAGGCCCATTTAACGCATAGTTTATCCGTAAATTGGAAGCTGTTGGATAATTCTTTTGCCAAATCAAAATTTTTACCTAATTTCTGATTCCAAACATGGTATAGTCCACAGTGATGAACTTTTGCACTTTGGCATACTTCTAAAATATTTCGCATATACTCTAGACTCGCATCGGATACGATCTGCTGGTCACATCTAGCAGTTAGCATCCACAGCATATGTGCAATTTCATACATCTCATTTTGGGAATTGCCTTGACCTCCCATAAAGTAGGCCTTACCGTTGAGTTCGTCTGATAAAATGAGTAGATTATTAGAACATCCCTGCATTATGGCTAGGATTTGTGCTTCTTTAAATGCGTTAGGTGCTTGTTCTAGAAGAATTTTAACTTGATTATAAAGGCCCCGGCTACTGAGCGACCAAGATTTTCTCTCTCCGGAATTGAGAATCTCATTTGCTAAAATCTCCGCTAGATATTGTGGAACATCTATATTTTCTGGCGCTGGAAGATACAAACAAATCGTTTGGAGCCAGTCATCTGCATCAAAATGCTTTCCATCACTCCATAATACATCGCGCAGTAAGAGCTTTTGTTTCCCCGTTAGAAGGCCGTGGCAGAAACAATATAGCAGACGATCTATTATTGGCTTTCTATTGGTACTGCTTTCATATTGAGTGAAAAGCAACTCGATGGCCGGTATGCTACACTTTGGTTCTTGATCTGTGTGGAGATATATAATAGGAATCAAGGCAATAGGGTCTGGAAAGTCACTTAGAAGTCTCTCGTTTTCAACAACCGAGAATGCGAGTAGTTTCTCAATCAACTCTTGCCTGTTTTCAGAAGGATAAGAAGCGATTAGTCGTTTAGCAAACAATTTTGTCTGCGGATAGCATAACTTTTTGTCTGAAGTATACAGATGCTCCAGTGCAGAAAGCATTTTATCTAAGATGAGGCGTGAGCATTTAGCACATAGCTCAGAAAGAATTACCGGCAGAACATCTGCTACAAGATATGCAAAGCTTTCCCGATAAAATTGACCGGCGGTAAGCATCTCTTTCTCCGTAGATAAAAGTGCATCAAGATAAAATGTGCCAATTTGATCTGCCTCTTCTTGGGTCCAACAGCTTAACACCCCGCGGGTGATAGCACGTTCTATCGCCTTGGGCGTGCCAGCGCGAACCAGTGTCAAAATACTCCAAAGCGGGTTATAACGAGCAATTCGCTCTGCTGCACCACAGGCTGCTTTTTTTCCACTGTGAACGCTGCTAATAGAAAATGGAACGCCAGTCTCCTCTCGAAACCGCAGAAATGAATATGCCCGAATAACTTCCATATCCGCCCCGAACGTGTGGCTTCTATGGACTTTGCCAAAATCGAATGAAGCTTGGTCTTGTTGTGTACAATATGGAGTCCATGGGGCCTCAAGGCGAACCGAAAAAGATACATCTTGTATTTCCCAATCCACATGGTATTGATGGTGGACGGCCCGATGTTGGTTGTCAGCTATATTATTTTTAGATGCATGAAGTGGAAGTTCTAGTTTTCCAGAATGATCAAGTGCATCAGAAATATAACCTTGCAAAAACATCATTGCGCTTTCCAGAGAAAGAAGATTTAGATCTACTGTATTTTGATGCAAAAGACGCCTACGAATCTCTAAAATAGCAGGTTGTAAAAGAGAATGAGCCTCTTTTATTTCGCCAATTTCTGCCAGCAGCCCTGCTTTACGCAACACCCATATTGGCATATTGGTATCAACATTCCATGTTTTTAACCGCTGCCTAAACTCCGTAATATGATATTGTGCCTGTGCGCCCTGACATCCTTCCCACCTAAGTTGATGGGTTTGCTCGGAGGTTAAATCTTTTCCGGTATTCTGAAGTTCATCGTATAATGCATTCCAATCATCCCACCGACCGCATTCGCGCAGGTTTCGTAATGGTGATAGCTGAATGGCATATTTGTAGAAAGAACTCTCCGGATGGCGTTCTAGAATTTTTTGATAACAGTTCAATTCATGAAAAGTGTTCGGAAGCAAAGTCTTTTCACGTAGCCAATCACACTCGTATAAGTAAATTAGTTCAGTCTCTGTAGGTGAGTTGTCTTCGCCTGAATATTCCGATAAAAGTGACATTGCCTTGCTAGTAACTATTCGTAATAACTCAAGCCGCCCTTCAGGGACAGTAAGCCAGCCGGGATAAGTACGATGAATCTCTTGAACAATATCTAACGCATCGCTAATAGGTACAGATTGTCCTGGTAGTATCTCAAGGAGTGGTTTCAGATTCCACTTACCGGGAACTGCAATTTGCTGCTTTTCAAGAAGATAGTCCAGCGCTATTTCATATATTGCTGAGATTTCCTGCTCGTTCGACATCTGTGACAAATCGACGGGAATAATCTTTCTACGGGCAAGGAGCCGTTTTTCAGCCTCCGTCGGCGAATTGTGAAGTAGTAGGTAAATGTTGGGTGTATTATCTGCCCCTAAATTATCACGAATCCACCCTATCCACTGTTCAAAATTAGGATCATTTCCTGAAAAACCGATGAGGCATAGGGTGTTTTCCAACATAGACTGTTGCACAGTATTGACAAACGGCGCAAATTTTTTGGGATAGATTCGATAATCTTCCGAAGTGATAATGAAAGGTCTATGGGACGGGAAAGAACCGTGGAGCTTTATAATCCGTGTGGATCCTGATGATCCTACCAAGTCTTCTTTACAAGCAACAATGGTAAATCGCCGTTCAGTTAATTCCTCACTGGCTCGCTCAAGAAGTGTATCATAATTTGTAGTGAAAATATCGCTCCAAGGAAGTTCAAGTAGTTTTCGATGTAATGTCGAAGGAAGGAAGTCTGCATCTTGGATACTTCGCATCAGGAGGCTATCCAGTTCTGGACGACCATAGACAGCTGCTAAAACCAGAGGACTAAGTTGCCGAAGAGGTTTTTTCTCTTCTGGGGTACTCGCCAACTGATCAACAAATATCTGAGCTAATTCGTTCCAATCTGGGCTACATTGCAGTCGTTCATCCACTTTTACTGCGTTACGGCTGAAACCCGCACCCACGAGAACCGATGCATGACCTCCTTTTAGATGCTCACCAATGAGGTCCAGATACCGCCGTGTTTCATTACTCATTTGTGCCTCCTACATCAAATGGGATAAAAGGTTATCCCAAATCAGATAATTTCATATGTACTCACAGATATTATTACTTTCGCCCATTAGGCATCCCGGGACAACAGATATCGTACCATTTTGAAGCCTTGAATAGTATACCATATAACACATTACAAAGATAGGCCGATTTACAAAGAATTTCAAAATATCCGCTCAAATTTTGGCTCCTCACTTTTTCGCCACAAACTTCCAGTGCCCATTTTAGAATCAGCTGTTTTCATAACGGGCGCTGCCTTAAATATATAAAAGGTGCCGGTTCATTCAGTCTTGAAGACCTCTTAACCGGCACCTGAATTTTTGTTGGTTCACTTTCTTGTCCAGCAGCTGTTCCGGATCAAATATC
>CAMWSZ010000101.1 GCA_947177005.1 uncultured Clostridia bacterium
ATCCCCGCACAGACAGCCGGTTCTTATCCAATGATATGGAGCAGACAGCGTCAAACGTTGTGGCTGGAATCGTCTCCATTTTGCCGTTTATGGAAAATATATCATTCACACCGGACATCCGCCTCGTCTTAAACAGCTCTAAAGTCAGCGATCACCATGCAGTCATTCCGACGGCAGAGTTTGTGAAGCGGGGCTTTACAGATGTGTCTGATGAGGAAAAGAAGCTGTTGTCTTTGGTGTGCAGCAGGCTGTTGTGTGCCGTGGCTGGACCGCATATCTATGAGGCGGTGTCTGCTTCTTTTACCTGTGCAGACGGTGCGTTTACTGCCAAAGGGAAAGAAATCATCACTTCCGGCTGGAAAGAAATTGACCGGAACTTCCGAATTTCCTTGAAAACAGATGCCGATGAAAGTGCTGAGGATGTGCAGGAACTGCCGGAACTATCTGTAGGGCAGACGTTTGATCCTGTGGATGCTTTTGTCACAGAGCATTTCACATCACCCCCGAAGCATTACACAGAAGATACCATTCTGTCCGCTATGGAACGGGCAGGAGCCGGGGATATGCCTGACGATGCCGAACGCAAGGGCTTGGGAACACCGGCTACCCGCGCCGCTATTCTGGAAAAGCTGGTACATATGGGCTTCGTCCAGCGCAGAGGAAAACAGATGATTCCTACGCAAGACGGCATCAATCTCATCTCGATATTGCCGGAGATGCTGACATCCCCTTCCCTGACCGCTCAATGGGAAAATTGTTTGACTGAAATTGCGAAGGGAGAAGCCGATCCGGAGGAATTTATGGCCGGTATCGAAAAACAGACGCGCAGTCTGGAGAGAGAGTATTCCAGTGTCAGCGATGATGGGCAGAAGCTGTTCCAGACGGAACATGTGGTGATTGGCGTATGTCCCCGCTGCGGTGAACCAGTCTATGAAGGCCGCAAAAACTATTATTGCAGTAACCGGGACTGCCAGTTTGTGATGTGGAAGAATGACCGCTTTTTTCAGGAACGCAAGAAGAAGTTCACGCCAAGAATCGCCGCCGCCCTGCTCAAAGACGGAAAGGTGAAAATCAAAGGGATGTTCTCTGTGCAAACTGGCAAAACCTATGACGGCACGGTGCTGTTAGCGGATACAGGCGGCAAATATGTAAACTACCGGATTGAATGGAGGCAGCGATGAGCATTTGCAAATTCTGTGGAACGGAAATTGACTGGATACAGACAAAGGATGGACAATATATCCCCATTAACTTTGATCCTGTATTCGTGATTGAAGACGGCGGCAGAGAGCGGTTTATAGAGGACACAGGCACAGAGATCATTGGACGGCTTGCCAGACCCGAAGAAGAAAACTGTAATCTGCCTGTTGCCTTTGTGCCTCATGTAAGAACGTGTGGAAATCGTCTTAATTTTCGGTAGACAGTCTTTTTCCAAGCAAATTACCCAGAAACATTGTTTACCCATGAGATTAACGATTGCCATTTTTGCCCCAATGTAGTATACTAATTCAAAGCCCATTTGCGGAGGTTACACAATGACGGACATGGAAAAGTGCGTTGCCGCTGCTAAGTTTGCAGCGGATTGGAGGGGACGCGGCGATGAAAAACAGGAAACACAACGGTTTTGGATGGTACTGCTGACAAAAGTTTTTGATGTGGACGGTTCTACTGCTATTCTGTAACTATTCAGTCGGTAAATTTAGCCTCCAAGAACAGAGATTATGAAAAAACAGGTGCAATATTGAGGAGGAAGTGGTAAAATAGGGACAAAAGATGAATTGGACGAGAGAGGTGTGCCTGATGTGACAAAAGATGAAATGATAGAACAGCAGGCGCAGATCATCATCCAGCAGTAGGAGATCATAGAGCAGCTGCGCCAGGAAGTGGCGGAGCTGAAAGAGAGAATGAACAAGACTACGACTCCCTCCACCGTGTGTTGTAGTGTACTTCCCCCTCATCTCAATTTTACTAGAAAGGCGACCGTTTGTCTGCACTCTTTTATCCCTTTTTGTGCAGACCATGTAGCGGTTGGCATGGTGATTATTATGGAGCATAGTGGTAAATCATACATTATTAAAATTGATGGCAGTCATATATACATTATTGATGCCTTAACAAATGAAATTATTCAAAAATTCGAAGTTATTGATAATTTTGTCCGTGGCATTGAAGATGATCAGAAATTTAGCGGCATTACTTCTGAGAATGAAAACCTGTACATATGGAATGCAAATGTTATGGAAGATGGAATATTAAGAATATGCATATACAGTGAGGCCGGTTTTAACATTCATACAAATGATGAAGTTAAGGCTGCGCAGTTTATAGAAGAACTGAACGAGTACCTGGCTAACATAATTATTGAGGAATGTGAGTCTGTATATTTGAGTATTGAATCCATGTAGCCAGTATATTCACGCAATGGAGATACTATCGAGCGCCTATGATCGGGAGGTCAGCAAGGACGGCTCTCTGTCAGCCAGGATTTATGAGGTCTGTGCCGAGAGGGACGGCCTAAAAGGACAGGTCAGGGACTATGAGCGGGTCAGACGGGCCATTGGCCCGGAACAGGCGGACAGGATACTGGAGGCAGCTTACCAGCAGGAACAGGTCGAAAAGGAGCGGAAACGGGGCGCAAGGTCAAAAATGAGGGCAGGCGCACGATAATCACAAAAAATGGAGGGTGTCCCGGTGAATGCCCTCCTGATTTATTTGGGACAGCGGGTAAAAACTTCTTGCATTTTAGAGTGTGCTATGCTATACTGCTGTCATCCTGGTTTGAGGAGTCTATTCAACATGCGGCAAGGTATTCTTAAATAAAATTTGATAATGGGCACAAAAATAATTGCCCCTTGCAGGGGCTTGGTTTTTGTACCCAATTTAAGAATGCTTTTGCCTTTTTATCAAATATCGTGACGGATAACGGCTCATGTTAGCTGAATGCGTTTCTATGTATCCGAAGTCATGATCCCCAGCGGTAAAAGTATTTGCCGCTGGGGATTTTTGCGCCCTTTTGGGCCTTGTATGGAGGATAGACATGAACATTATCAATATCGGGATTCTTGCCCATGTAGATGCGGGCAAGACGACACTGACAGAAAGCCTGCTGTATGCCAGCGGAACCATTTCAGAGCCGGGGAGCGTCGAAAAAGGGACAACGAGAACAGACACTATGTTTTTGGAGCGGCAGCGTGGAATTACCATTCAAACGGCAGTCACTTCTTTCCAGTGGCACAGTTGTAAAGTCAACATTGTGGATACTCCCGGCCACATGGATTTCTTGGCAGAGGTATACCGCTCTCTGGCCGTTTTGGACGGGGCCATCTTGGTGCTCTCCGCTAAAGATGGCGTGCAGGCTCAGACCCGTGTTCTGTTCCATGCCCTACGGAAATTGAACATCCCCACCATTATCTTTATCAACAAGATCGACCAAGTTGGCATTGATTTGGAGGGCGTATATCAGTCTGTTCGGGATAAGCTCTCCGCTGATATTATCATCAAGCAGACAGTGTCGCTGTCCTCGAAAATAACTCTGACAGAAAACACTAGTGTAGAGGTGTGGGATTCGGTCATCGAAAATAACGATGAGTTATTGGCAAAGTATATCGCAGGAGAATCAATCAGTCAGGAAGAACTTGCGCAAGAAGAACAGCGGCGAGTTCAAGACGCCTCCCTGCTCCCGGTCTATCATGGTAGCGCTAAAAACGGCCTTGGCATTCAACAGTTGATGGGTGCGGTGATAGGGCTGTTCCAACCGACCAAGGAACAGGGGAGCGCCGCCCTGTGCGGTAGTGTTTTTAAGGTGGAGTATACAGATTGCGGCCAGAGGCTTGTCTATCTGCGGCTATACAGCGGAACGCTGCGTCTGCGGGATACAGTGGCCCTGGCCGGGAGAGAAAAGCTGAAAATCACAGGGATGCGTATTCCATCCAAAGGGGAGATTGTTCGGACAGATACCGCCCATAAGGGCGAAATTGTCATCCTTCCCAGCGACAGCTTGAGATTAAACGATATATTGGGGGACAAAACCCAACTTCCTCGTGAAATGTGGAGTGATGCTCCCTTCCCTATGCTGCGGACGACGATTGCGCCAAAAACGGTAGAGCAAAGAGATCGGTTGCTGGACGCTCTTACGCAAATTGCGGATACTGACCCGCTTTTGCACTACGAGGTGGATTCCACCACCCATGAGATCATTCTTTCTTTTTTGGGTCGGATGCAGATGGAGGTTGTTTCCGCTTTGCTGACGGAAAAATACAAGATTGAAACAGCAGCGAAGGAACCCACCGTCATTTATTTAGAGCGGCCGCTCAAAGTGGCCAGCCACACCATCCATATCGAGGTGCCGCCTAACCCGTTTTGGGCATCTATCGGACTGTCTGTTACACCGCTCCCGCTTGGCTCCGGTGTAAAATACGAGAGCCGGGTTTCCCTGGGATACCTGAACCAGAGTTTTCAAAACGCTGTCATGGATGGTATCCGTTACGGTTTGGAGCAAGGCTTGTGTGGCTGGAACGTAACGGACTGTAAGATTTGCTTTGAATACGGGCTTTACTATAGCCCGGTCAGTACGCCGGCGGACTTCCGCTCATTGGCCCCGATTGTATTGGAACAGGCCTTGAAGAAATCAGGGACGCAGTTGCTGGAACCTTATCTCTCCTTCACCCTCTATGCGCCTCAGGAATACCTTTCCAGGGCTTATCATGATGCGCCGAAATACTGTGCCACCATCGAAACGGCCCAGATAAAAAAGGATGAAGTTGTCTTTACTGGCGAAATTCCCGCCCGTTGCATACAGGCATACCGTACTGATTTGGCTTTTTACACCAACGGGCGGAGCGTGTGCCTGACGGAACTGAAAGGGTATCAGGCCGCTGTCGACGAGCCAGTCATCCAGCCCCGTCGTCCAAACAGCCGTTTGGATAAGGTGCGCCATATGTTCAGTAAGATTCCTTGATACGCCACAGCAAGGATGGTTATTGCATTTCCCTGCCTTTCGTGGTAAAATGTAGTTGTAGACCACCAGAGAAAACAACAACCCTGCTACCCCCCGTTATCAGCCCCGATAACAATTTGATAACAGCCCATCGTATAGGCTGGATAATATGGACATATCAAATAATCAAAAGGACAAGGTATCATATTTCTAAAGCAAAATCCGTTAGAACATGATATCTAACAACGTATGATGAATGAAAAGAAAATATGTGATTTATATGATACAGAACTTAGGCTGTTGGATGAATATAATAATAACATTAACAATGAGGAAGCGTATGAACGGTTGAAAAAATGCCATGAGGAACGTGAGGGCCTGATGGAGGGAAGACAGCTCAGTACAATTTATGAAAATATTCACGGAATTGCTAATTCAGTAACAATTGATTTGCTTTTCGAAGAGGCTGAAGCATTGGAAAATCAGTTCCTGGAAATGCTGTCAATCTATAAGCATGCTTTGGAAGGCTGTATCATTTTTTATCAAGAGACTGGTGAAAAAACGATTGAATGTAAACTTCAGATAGTAACTTGTATTCAATTGTATAGAAAGGAACACGATTGCCTGCCTCCAGATATTAAGCAAGACGAAATGATCGATAGGCTTGAGGATATTTTTACTCATTCGCATACACATCCATTGTATGGGACTTATATTGCGGTTATGCTTTGCGATGAATATATTCACACTGGAAAAAAAGCAAGAGCACTAGAGGTGTTTCGATCATGGGCTAGTGAACATCCATTGAATTCGCAATCTGACTTAGAAGTGTTTAATGCATGGATTGAATATAGCAATTTATTGGGAGAACTTGGTTTTTATAAGCAGTCTTTGGATAATGTAGAAAATATATTGACTTGGTTGAATGAAATTGGCGATGAGGAGATAAGCAACAAACTTTATTTCTATCGTAGAATTTCAGATATTTATATATCATGCAGTCGATACAAAATGGCAGTACAATTGCTGGAGGAAGCTCTTTCTAATGCCGATCTGCCGAATACTGACGAGGATGAACTTTTCAACATAGATGCACAGCTTGCCCATGCATATTTTCTATCTGGAGATATTGTTACTGCGGAAAAGAAAATCCGATTGATAAGGGAAAAACTGTCGGTATCTGATCGTTTAGAACATCCATCACGCCTTCAATTCGAAAACATTGCTGGAAATATCGAGGGTAGTCTCATGAATCAGAAAGAGCATTATGATAGAATGCTTTCTGTATATGAGGAAAGCTGTAAAAGATATGGCGATAATAATATGGATACGCTTCTTTATGAATATAATTTGGGCGTCGCTTGTTTTGAATTATATTATGTGGCAGATGACGATGAAAAAGAGAATTACATTCAAAAGGCACAAGAATACATGGAGGATGCCTACGAGCGCTCAGTATCTTCCAGAGTGAATGATACACTTTTTGCATTAACCGTAAGGAGGAGCCTGTCAGAAATTCTTGCGGAAAAGGGGGACCTGGAAGCTGCAATTCAAGAGCTGAAAACCATATATGAATCTACGAAAGATCTGCTTACAGAAGATAGTATGGAAACAGCGGATGCTGCTGTAAGATATGGGGCATTAGTACTGGAAGTTCAACAGAACATTGATGACGTTCCAGAATGGATAGACGAAATTGATCCTGAATTGATATTGAGATACAGTTATGAAACAAAGAAAGAGTATTTAGGTGATCTGAACGGAGAAACTGTGGAAGCATTATATTTCTATACAAATGCTGTGCAGAGTAATGAGCTCATTCGTTTTCTGCGGGGAAACGTAGAAAACGGGATGGAACATTCATGGAAATTGCATTCTGAACTTATCAAACAAATTGCGTTTAGAATTGAACAAGCAGCCTATATTGATAGTATAGAAAAACAGAGTCAGTTTCTATATTTGCTGGAAAAAGAATTATATCAGTATTTTTGGTTATTTGATATCTCTGCTTCATTGGATATTTCGCATGACCTGAGAGAATTCTACAATCAGGTGGCACCTTATAAAAATATCATTTATGATATGCAATGTGAGGCACATGGTTCTATAAAACGAAATAGCAGCATGGAGCACTTCTCGAAAATCAAAGTTGATCAGCTTTTGAACAGAATGCGTTCGCTTGAAGGGCTTTATATCGATATATGGCAGGAAGCTAACGGATGGCTTGTGTTTCTGATTGATCAGAACGATATCTATTATGAAAGCCTTCAGATGGTTGAGGATGAGGATATTCCTTTTATTGAGGATGCCAAAATCTCTGACGCGATTCAACTTGATAAGAAGGAATATTCTATTGAAGAAAAAATTAAGGCTGCATATGAAATTGCCAGAAAATTGGAAGAGATCATGAATGAACATTTATTCTGCTACAAGGATATTTATCTGAATCTTCAGAAACAGCTTACAGAGTTTCCAATTGCTTCAGCAATTCATGATTGTATAGCAGTTAATGTTCATGTTGTTGCATCCGAGAGAGAGTTATTCTTAATTGATATACCAACGAGAACAATCGATGTGGTTGATTTTTTGGAAAAATCTGTTGACTATCAAGTTGTTGGCAATGTCTTTAAAACAACATTATCAGAGGAATTTTTGGAAGCGAAAGGTGCACTTGTTTTGTCTGGACATGGTATATATCTAGATATTAATTCACTTAATTCAGAAGAAAGAAATTATGTTTTAACACCAGGTGGAAAAACACTTTATAGTAAGGATTTTATGGAAACCGATCTTTCAAATCTGGAGATCGTTATGCTTCCAGTTTGTCAAAGTGGTTATGGAAGGGTGTATGCTAATTTCGGCATATTTGGCATTGGGTCGGCTTGTAGAATCGCAGGTGCCAGGGCTACGGTAGAAACGCTTTGGAATGTTCGCTCATCGGCATCATTAGTGTTTGAATATGAATTTTTCTGCGCAATAAGGGAGAAGCATACAATAACGGAAGCGTTTTGGATCGCCATAGACAGATTAAAAAATTATAAAGGATACCAGTTGAGAAAATTTTGCAATATGTTAAAGAATAATACACAAAATAGAGAATTACGTCATAGCTTATATACCGAGAGCCTAAAAGAATGTCCATTTAGCAACCCAATGTGTTGGTGTGGATTTGTTCTGATTGGAGGAGTGTAATTGAAAAATAAGATTTGGAAAAAACATAGTGTTTTTATTATTTTAACTGTAATACTGATACCGGCAGTACTGATTATTGCGAGATATAGCACATGGCCATTAATACTTCCATTTCTGACAATACTCAATGGGCCTATCCCGAACGATAAGATTCCATATGATTTGGCTATCGGATATGTCGCCAGTTACTTATTTTTTTTGATACAGGTTGAAATTCCGCAATTAAGGAAGGAGAAGAAAGCTTACCTAACATTGCAAAATGATATTAGTTATGTGATACTTCAAGCAGAATTAATTAAAAAGACTCTCGAGAATCAATCATTATTAGAAATAGCTCAGCATAAGGGGGCATTACCCAAATATAAATATACTGTAAATAAAGAACTGGTAGGAAACGAGAATTTTCCGGTTGCACAAGATGCACCCAAACCAGCTGATGAAGACGGATTTTATAATTTTCTTTGGAAAGCAAATTATCATTTTGAAAAACTAAAAAATCAGATTGTCTTTCAAAATCTGAACGAGTGTTTAATTGAGCAGATTATTAAGTTAAATATTGCTTTTTGGTTTCAAACATATCATAGTTTAATATCTGTTCCATCGTTACAATCTATTCCAAATGCAACAATTAAAGTGGAAGACGATGCTGAAAAAGAAAAGTTAAAAGAAACTTTAAAAGAATTAGAAATCATTTTGGGAATAAGTATTACCATTAGTACTACAT
>CAMWSZ010000102.1 GCA_947177005.1 uncultured Clostridia bacterium
GGCGAAGAGCATCCCCTTTGTGGCCCTGACCTCTAACCGTACCCGTCCGCTCAGCGAGGCTTTGCGGCGGAGGTGCGCGTATCTGTATATCCAGTATCCCAGCGTGGAAAAAGAGGTTGCCATTATCCGCGCCAAGCTGCCGGACGTCAACGAGCATCTTGCGGTACAGGCGGCGCAGGCCATTCACAATTTACGGGAGAGCGACGCCATTCTGAAAAAACCCTCTATCGCCGAGACGCTGGACTGGGTATCAGCGCTGGAGGCTTTAGGCATCAGCGACCTGACGCCGGAGGCCGCCAGCCAGACTTTGGGATTTGTTTTGAAAAGCAGCGAGGACATGGAGACTGGCGAACCGATTTTAACAGGCAAACCGGAACAGTCCTGCGGGTGCAGTCATGGACACGGCCACACCCATGAGCACGGCCATTGCGGACACTGTGCGGCGGAGCAGTCATGAGCGTATATCTGGAAAAACTGGCGGAATTTTCGGCGCTGCTGCGTCAGGAGGGGCTGCCGGTGGGCATACAGGAGACGGCGGACGCGTGTGAGATTCTGTCCTGCCTGGACATGGAGGACCGCGAGACGGTACGCGCCGCCCTCCAGACCGTCTACGCAAAATCCTGGGAGGAACAAACTGCGTTTCAGCGGGCCTTTGACGGCTTTTTTGTCAGCGCGGAGAGGCGTGACGCCCTCCGCCGGAAACACGCCGCGGAAGCGGAAGAGCTGGCCCGCCGCCGTGCGGAGGCCGAACAGGAATTGCAGGTCAACGGCCAGCCAATGGATTTGCGGGAGGATTTGCAGGAGGTCTATATCCGCATGGGCGGCCGGAGCCGGGAACAGCTGCGGGAGCTGTTGGAGAAAACAAAGGGCAATCTGGAACGCAATCCACGCCTGTACGGCAATTTTATCCGGTCTGTGTTCATGCGTTTTCTGCTGGAGCAGCAGATGATTATGGAGGACGCCGCCGCCGGCTGTGAGGAAACCGACCCGGACCTCGCCCTTTTGTACCGGGATATCTCCCGATTCAGGGACACGGATATCCCCAAGGCCGCCGCTCTGATTGCCGCGATTTCCCGCCAGCTGGACGCGGAGCTGAGCCGTCAGAGACAGGGCGCGGGCCACAGCGGAAAGCTGGATTTCAAACGCACCATTCGGAAGGGCTTGGAGACCGGCGGTGCTTTTTACCGTCTCGCCTACCGCCGCAAGCGCCGCCGGAAACGCCGGCTGGCGCTCCTGTGCGACGTATCGGGATCTATGCTGCAATTTTCGGAATTTGCCCTGCGGTTTATCAAGTCCATGAGTGAGGTGTCGGAGTCGTCGCAGATTTTTTTGTTTTCGGAGGAAATCCGGGCGGTGGACCCCTTCGCCCTGCAAAATATGGACTCGTTCCGGGACTATGTCCGCTCCTCCGGACTCTACGGCCGCGGGACTGATCTGGGCAGCGCACTGGAACAGCTCTGTCACAGCCGTCCGTCCGTACTGGGGCCGTCCACGACCTTACTGATCCTGTCCGACACCAAAACCATTGACATCCCCCGCGCCGCACGCGCCTTGACACAGGCAAAACAGCAGGCCGGAAAGGTCCTGTGGCTGAATCCTATCCCGGAACGGAAATGGCCGTATATCCGGAGTGTGCAGACAATGCTGCTGCTGTGTCAGATGGTGCCGTGCAGCACGCTGGACGAATTGGCCCGGGCGTGCAGAAAGCTGATGAAATAGGGAGGAAACATTTTTAATGAAGCTAATGGTGATTGACGGAAACAGCATTGTCAACCGTTCTTTCTACGGCGTGCGGCCCCTGACCACCCGGGATGGGTTATATACCAATGCCGTATACGGCTTTGTAACCACGATGCAGCGTCTTCTGGACGAGGAAGAGCCCGACGCCCTCTGCGTCACCTTTGACCGTCCGGAGCCGACCTTCCGTCACAAGGAATACGAGGGGTACAAGGCCCAGCGGAAACGGATGACGGAGGAATTGGCCCAGCAGATGCCGGTACTGAAAGAGGTTCTGGACGCCATGGACATCCCGCGCTATGAGCTGGCGGGGTACGAGGCGGATGACCTGCTGGGCACCATTTCCCGGAAATGCGAGGCGGCCGGCTGGGACTGCATTGTCGTCACCGGCGACAAGGACAGTTTGCAGCTCATCACTGAACACACGAAAGTGAAGCTGGTTTCCACCCGCATGGGCAAGACCACCACAAAGGATATGACGCCGGAATCTTTTCAGGAGGAATACGGCTTTGAACCGGTTCACATCATTGATTTGAAGGCACTCATGGGCGATGCCAGCGATAATATTCCGGGGGTCAAGGGCGTGGGCGAAAAAACTGCTATGGCGCTGATTCAGATGTACCGGACCGTCGGTCATCTCTATGACCATATGCCCGAGATCTGTATGGCCCCCGAAACTCCGGCAAAACCCGGCGTGGTAAAAAAGCTCGCCGATGGAGAAAACGACGCGCGCATGAGCGGACATTTAGCAACAATCATAACGGACGCGCCGCTGGAGTTTGTGCCAGAGGACAACCTGCGCCGTCCGGTGAAGCCGGAACTGCACAGTATTTTTCTGCGTCTGGAGTTCAACAAACTGATCGAAAAAATGGGCCTGACCGCCGCCGGAACGCCAGCGGCGGAAAAACCGGAAAAGCGGGATGTTACCGTGCATGTGGAACAGGTGACGGGCACGGAACAGGCGGAAAAACTGCTGGAGCTGTGGCGGAACGCGGAACATGTCGCCCTGCTGGCACTGGAAAATCTGTCTGTGGTCATGGTGGACTGCTGGACAGGACCGGATACTGGCTGTATGGCGGAGCTGTTCTTTGACCGGTATACCGGAGACTGGAACGCCCTGCTGTCCGCACTGTTTTCGGCGGATATCCGGAAAGTCTCCCACAACGTAAAGGACCTCACCCGTATCCTGCTGGAAAACAATCTGCCTGCGGAGGGGTTTATTTTCGATACCGCTCTGGCCGGTTACCTGCTGGACGCCACCGCCGGACACTACGAAATTGAGCGTTTGTTTGCCGCCTATTTCCGGGAGGAACTGCCGAAACCTGTCTTTCTGGACAAAACCGCGTTTTCCCCGCTGTCGGACCGCGTTCAGGAAGAAGCGGCCATGCACAGCTACGCCAGCGCAATAGACGCCCGCTATGATGTCATGCTCCCGAAATTAAAGGAAACCGGCGTGGAAGAACTGTATTTCCAGACAGAACTGCCGCTGTGCCGTGTGCTGGCGGAAATGGAGCTGGCCGGGTTCCGGGTGGATGCCGGGGCATTGCAGTCCTACGGCGAAAAGCTGTCCGCCGCCATCAGCGCGTTGGAACAGAAAATCTACTCCTATGCGGGAGAATTCAATATCAACTCCCCAAAACAGCTGGGGGAAGTCCTTTTTGAGCGTCTTGGGATGCCCCACGGAAAACGTACCAAAACCGGCTGGTCCACCAACGCGGAGGTGTTGGACAAGCTGCGCGGCGAGCACGCGATTGTGGGGGATGTGCTGGAGTACCGGCAATATGCCAAGCTGAAAAGCACGTATGTAGACGGTTTGACCAAAGTGATCGGCCTGGACGCAAGAATCCGTACAAGCTTTCAGATGACCGTCACCTCAACAGGTCGTCTCAGCTCCACGGAACCGAATTTGCAGAACATCCCCACCCGTACTGAGCTGGGCAGTGAACTGCGCCGGATGTTTGTCGCAGAACCGGGGAAAGTGCTGGTGGATGCGGACTACAGTCAGATCGAGCTGCGGCTGCTGGCCCACATTTCCGGGGATCAGGCGATGCAGGAAGCGTTTTTGTCCGGCGAGGATTTTCATACGGTTACCGCCTCTCAGGTCTTTGGCGTGCCGGTGGAAAATGTGACGGGCGAAATGCGCCGGGCGGCCAAGGCGGTCAACTTTGGCATTGTGTATGGGATCTCCGCGTTTTCGCTGTCCCAGGATCTGGGCGTGACAACCACAGACGCAAAAGCCTATATGGACGCCTATTTTGAACGCTTTCCCGGTGTGAAACAGTATATGGAGGATGTCGTGGAGCGGGCCAGAAAAAACGGGTATGTGGAGACACTGTTCCGCCGCCGCCGGGCGCTGCCGGAGATCAAGGCGTCAAAATTTGCCACCCGGTCCTTTGGGGAACGGGTCGCACTGAATATGCCCATTCAGGGGACCGCCGCGGATATCATCAAATTAGCAATGGTAAAGGTATTTGACCGGCTGAAAAAAGAGGGCCTTGCCGCAAAACTCATCATGCAGGTACACGACGAACTGATTGTCGAGTGTCCGGAGGAGGAGACGGAACGGGTCGCGGCGCTGCTGGAGGAAGAAATGGAGGGCGTTATGGAGCTGTCGGTGCCGCTGGTTGCGGAGGCCCACAGCGGAACCAACTGGCTGGAGGCAAAATAGAAAGAGGAAAAAAGTATGAGTATCATCCATGCATTTGACAACGCTTCTGAGGAAATTCTCAGGCCCTGTGATATAGCGAAACCGGTGGAGGGATTTCCCAAAACTGTGATTGCGGTCTTTCAGCCCAAAATGATTGAAATATTGAAAACGATCTGTCCGGTGGAAGAAATCAGCTCTATGCAGGCAGTGGTCAGGATACCGGTTTACCGGTTTTCTTATAGGGACTGCTGTTTGGGACTGTATACAACGATGATCGGCGGTCCCGCCGCAGTGGGACTGCTGGAGGAAATGATTGTAAAAGGGACGGAAAAAGTACTTGTTTTTGGGGCTGCCGGTGTCCTTGACCGCAGTATTGCCGCCGGACATCTCATTATCCCGACCGCCGCCTGCCGGGACGAGGGAACCAGTTATCACTATCTGCCGGAGAGCGATTATATAGAGGTGCCCACAGCCGCACATCTGGGACAGATATTTGCTGAACTGAAAATTCCTTATGTGACCGGTAAAATCTGGACGACAGACGCTATTTATCGTGAAACCAGAAGCGCCGCAGCCAAACGGAGAGAGGAAGGCTGTATAGCGGTTGATATGGAGTGCGCCTCCCTGATGGCGGCGGGAGCGTTCCGCAATATACCGGTGTATCAGTTCGTGTACGGGGAAGACAGTCTGGACGCGGCCGAATGGGACCCCAGAAGCTGGGGCTGTGTGCCAGCCTCTGATTACGAAAAATATCTGCGGATTGCGCTGGAAACGGCAATCCGGCTGTGAGCGGGAGAGCGTCATGGATTACCGTATTATCCCAATCACAGCCAGCCATACCGGCCAAATGGAGGAGATCGAAAATCTCTGTTTTCCCGACCCCTGGTCCCGTAATCTGCTGGAGGAGCTGCTGGTCCTCCCCAATGCGGTTTCGCTGGCCGCGGTGTCGGAAGACGGTCTGGTGCTGGGTTACACCAGCGCCCAGACCGTTCTGGACGAGGGGTACATTAACAATGTCGCCGTGCGGCCCGGATACCGGCGGCAGGGTGTGGCATCGGCGCTGCTGGAGGCGCTGCGGCAGCGCGGGACCGAACTGGGCCTGTCCTTTTGGACGCTGGAGGTCCGGGAATCCAACAAAGCGGCGCAGGCCCTCTATGCCAAGCATGGTTATTTAGAGGTGGGCTGCCGGAGGAATTACTACGAGCATCCCAAAGAGGACGCGATTTTGATGACATTGGAGTTTGAAACAATATGTTCCTGAGAGTTTTGACGCCGGAAGAACTGGCGGCGGCCTATGAGAGAGATTTTAAGGAGGCGTTCCCGCCCGCCGAGCTGAAACCGCTGGAGATCATGGAACGGATGCGGGAACGCGGTGTATACGACCCGCTGGGGTACTTTGATGAGGACGGAACCGCCGCAGGCTATATTTTTCTGTGGAGACACGCCGGCGGACAGTATGTTTTGATCGACTATCTGTGCGTCCCCGCCGGACGGCGCAACTGCGGAACCGGCGGCAGAATATTGTCCGCGGGACGGTCATATTACCCGCCGGAAACAGTCTTTATTGGGGAATCCGAGGCTCCTACCGGCGACCCGGATACGGATGCGGTCATTTTGCGGCGGCTGGGGTTTTACCGGCGAAACGGCGCGGTGACGCTGGGCTACGACTGCGCTCTGTTCGGCGTACACTATAAAACTATCGTCTGGGCGGACCCCGTTCCAGATGAGAATGAAATCCTGAAAAAACACCAGGAAATTTATCTGGAGCAGTTTGACCGGGCGCGTTATGACGAGTTCATCCAGCTGCCGCTTGCGCCGGGAGAAACGCCGCGCCCCCTGACAAAATGGCTTGAAAGCTGAAAGGAGGAATGCAAAATATGTTGATTTTAGCCTTTGAATCCTCCTGTGACGAGACCGCCGCTGCAGTTGTCCGGAACGGCCGGGAGGTGCTCAGCGACGCCATTCTGTCCCAGGCGGACATGCACGCTGTGTACGGAGGCGTCGTTCCGGAGATCGCCTCCAGAAAGCATGTGGAGGCCATTGCCGCCCTGACAGACCGGGCCTTGACAGAGGCCGGTGTCTCAAAAAAAGAGATTGATGCGGTGGCCGTCACTTACGGTCCCGGGCTGATCGGCGCGCTGCTGGTGGGGGTGAATTTTGCCAAATCCGTAGCCTGTGCGCTGGGCAGGCCGCTGATTCCGGTACACCACCTGCGGGGACACATCGCCGCAAATTACATTGCGTTTCCGGAGCTGGAACCGCCTTTTATAGCCCTCTGCATCTCCGGCGGGAACTCCCTGCTGGCAGACGTGCGGGGCTATACGGACATGTCTGTCATCGGCGCGACCCGCGACGACGCCGCAGGAGAGTGCTTCGACAAAATCGCCCGCGTGCTTGGACTGCCCTACCCCGGCGGAAAGCCGATGCAGGATTTGGCCGAGGGCGGAGATTGTACGAAATATCCTCTCCCACGGGCAAAAATTGCGGACAGCGAATTTGATATGTCCTTTTCCGGCCTGAAAACCGCGGCAGTGAATCTGGTACACAACGCGGAGCAGAAGGGCGAGACGCTGGACCGTTCCAGCTTGGCGGCGTCCGTAGCAGCGGCAATCAGCGAGGAATTGGTGCCCCGTTCTGTCAAGGCGGTGCAGCGGTGCGGATACCGGACCTTGGCTGCCGCCGGAGGGGTGGCGGCAAACAAACGAATCCGGTATGATTTGGAAAAAGCCTGCCGGGAGAACGGCATCCAGCTGTATCTGCCGCCGCTTTCCCTGTGCGGCGACAACGGGGCTATGATCGGCTGTCAGGGGTACTATGAGTACCTGGCCGGGACCCGGGCGGACATGAGCCTCAACGCCTATGCCAATTTGGAAATATGACGAAAATTTTTGTGTAAGATTACTAAAAAATGGGGATAAGTTTATAATTCCAGCAAACGGATTGCCAACCGTCTGAAATGCGCTCTGAAAAGAACCGTTTTTCAGCGGCGGACAATCCGTGATTATTTTCTGTGAAAAATTTTTGAAGGAAACCGCTTGCCAAATGCGCCCTTTTCGGCTATACTGACCACAATACCGTCAGAATTTTTTGGCGTACAGGAGGAGATTGCAGTGAAACCCTATCAAAATGAGCCTGTTCAGGCAGAGGTACATATTGTTGACGCAGCGTATCTGAAAACGAGATGTCTTTCAGAGGAGGACGGAAGATGCGTGATTTCCATTGGCCGCGGGGAGCAGGCGTGGACGCCGCTGGCCTGCAAGGAGGTCTATGGCAAGGCGGTCAAGACCGCGCTGGAGCAGGAGTATGAGAGCTGCCTGTTCGACCTGACCCCCGCTGCCGGATTGGGTCAGGCTGGCATCAATGCCGCGGCAGAGGGGATTTATGGAGGCGCATACCGCAAAAAATTTGCCATGAACGGACAGTGGGAGCCGAAAATGGCCTGCTGGGCCGGAGGGACAGGCTGGGATCCGGAACAGCTGCGCATTGCCTGCGAACTGGCACGGTCGGTCATAGAGGCGCGGAATATGGTGAACCGCCCCGCAAATCTGTTTACATCGGAGGACATGGCACGGACAATCGCGGATATGGCAAAGGAGCTGCCGGTAGAGGTGCGGATTTACAGCCGCGATGAACTGGCGCAGCACGGCCTGAACGCACTGCTTTCCGTCGGGGACAGCAGCGGCTATGCGCCCTCTTTGACTGTAATGCGCTATACCGGCGCACCAGAGAGCAAAGAACGGCTGGGGTATGTGGGGAAGGGCGTGACGATTGATACCGGCGGCTATTCCCTGAAATCCCGAACGTCTATGGAGAATATGAAGGGTGATATGGCCGGAGGCGCGGCGGCTGCGGAAGCGGTACGGGCGCTGGCGGCAGCGGGGGCGAAGGTGAACGTGACGGCGGTCATCCCCATCTGCGAGAACCGGATCTCCCCGGCCAGCAATGTACCGGGCGACGTGGTTTGTTCGTATGCGGGCAAGACGATAGAAGTATTGTCCACGGACGCAGAGGGGCGTCTGATGCTGGCCGACAGCCTGACTTGGGCGGTCCGGCAGGAGGGGTGTACAAAGCTTGTGGACATTGCCACACTGACCGGTTCGATCCATGCCATGCTGGGCAGCGTGGCCGCGGGCGTCATGAGCAACGACAGCGACTGGTATGCTAAATTAGAAGAGGCGTCTGCACTGTCAGGAGAGCGTTACTGGCGGATACCGGATTTCCCGGAGTACGAAAAACTGATTGAGAGCGATCTGGCCGACCTGCGCAATACCAGCAAAGACGGCTGCGGTGCGATTACAGCAGGTCTGTTTCTGAGACACTTTGTGGAGGACGTCCCTTGGATGCACATTGATATTGCGGGCTCCGAGCTGATTCGCACGCCGGTCTGGCAGCATCAGGTCCCCGGCGCTACGGGAATGGGTGTAACAACCCATGTCTCTTATAAACATCTGA
>CAMWSZ010000103.1 GCA_947177005.1 uncultured Clostridia bacterium
GAAAAACTCACAGCCCAGCATACAGAACAGCAGAATCCCGGTGATGATATCGGAAATGGAGGCCGGTACGCTCATCCGGGTCTGCAAGGTCTCCGCGCCCTTTGACAGCACCGCCAGCATCATAGAGATCACCGCCATTGCGAAAGCATTGAGCTGGCTCAGCCAAGCCACAGTAATGGACGTAAAGCCTACGCCGCCCGCCACTCCGTCATAGAGGGTGTTGTTCGCGCCGGAGACCACGATGAATCCCACCAGCCCGCTGACCGCGCCTGACAGGAACATGGTACGCATCATAATATATCCCACGTTCATCCCCGCATAGCGGGCCGTATTGACGGAATCGCCAATCACCGCGATCTCGTACCCCTGCTTGGTATAGTTCATGTAGATATGCATGAAAATCATCAGGAGCAGCACTATGATCCAGCCGCAGTGTACGCCGAATACCCGCGGCAGGCAGGCCGCGTCCGCAAACTGCGGGATAATCTGGGAGCCCTTCCGGCCCTCCCAGGGACCTCCCTGTAACCACCGCACAACACCGATGATGATATAGTTCATCATCAAGGTAAAGAGCGTTTCGTTTGTGTTCCATTTCGCCTTGAAAAACGCGGGAATCAATGCCCACAGTCCGCCGGCCAAAGCGCCCGACAGTCCCATAACAGCCAACAGCGCCGGGCTTGGCAATTTGTCCGTCCAGAACAGCGCAAAGTAAGATGCCGCAATTGCCCCGGCGGTAATTTGCCCCTCCGCGCCGATGTTCCAGAAGCGCATTTTGAAGCAGGGCGCGATAGCCAGCGCACAGCCCAGCAGCGGCACCGCAATTTTGACCGTCTGCCGGACAGCGGTCTTTTTCCCCAGGGAACCGGATAAGATTGTGCTGTAGGCCGCG
The DNA here is from genome assembly GCA_947177005.1 of uncultured Clostridia bacterium. Classification (GTDB taxonomy): domain Bacteria; phylum Bacillota; class Clostridia; order Oscillospirales; family Oscillospiraceae; genus Pelethomonas. The sequence continues at coordinate 890 of CAMWSZ010000103.1, forward strand.
ACAGGACCGGCGCCTGTGACGCCAATGAGCAGTGCGCCCAGCAGCAGTGCAAGAACAATAGAGCCGAGACGGATACACCAGATTTTCCAGGGCTCCATTGCGTCCCGTTTTGCCAGCCGGACAAACGGGGTTTTTGTTTCGCCGTTCATATCAGGACTCCCCTTTCTCTTCGCCGGAATGGGTCATCAGCAGGCCGATCTGCTCCTTTGTGGCGGTTCGGGTGTCCACGACGCCGCTGACCTGTCCGCCGCACAGCACTAAAATCCGGTCGCACAGCTCCAGCAGTACGTCCAGGTCCTCCCCTGCGTAGAGCACCGCCGCGCCCTTCATTTTCTGTTCGGTGAGCAGATTATAGATGATGTAGGACGTATTGATATCCAGTCCCCGCACTGCGTAAGCGCACATCAAAACCGGCGGCGCGGCAGCGATCTCGCGTCCCACCAGCACTTTTTGCACGTTGCCGCCGGACAGACGGCGCACCGGAAATTCCGTGCTGGGGGTGACCACCTCCAGTTCTTTCCAGACGCGCCGCGCCAGTTCGTTGGGGTCCCTGCGGTTGACGAATATGCCCTTTCCTTTCCGCCAGCTCCGCAGCAGCATATTGCCGGTCATGCCCATAGAGCCAACCAGGCCCATACCCAGACGGTCCTCGGGTACGAAGGCCATGACTACGCCGGAACGGCGGATTTCCATTGACGTCTTGCCCGCCAGCTCCATTTTTTCACCGTCCGGCGGTGTGTAGACAATAGAGCCCTGACTGACGGGATACAGGCCGGAGACGGCCTCCAGCAGCTCCTTCTGACCGGACCCGGCAATCCCGGCGATTCCCAGAATCTCGCCGCCCATTGCAGAAAAAGAAACGTTGTTCAGCCGCTTGACGCCCTCCGCGTCCAGACAGGTCACGTTTTTCAGCTCCAGACGTGTGATCGGATGCTCATATTGCGGACGGTCGATATTGAGGGTGACGCTGCGGCCCACCATCATATCGGTCAGGGCTTGGGGGGAGGTCTCGCTGGTGGGGACCGTGCCGATATATTTCCCCTTCCGGAGTACGGCCACATTATCGGAGATGGCCATGACCTCGTGAAGCTTATGCGTAATAATGACAATCGCCTTTCCGTCACACCGCATACTGCGCAGCACGGCAAACAGACGGTCCGTTTCCTGCGGGGTCAGGACGGCGGTAGGCTCGTCCAGAATCAGGATATCCGCCCCGCGGTACAGCACCTTCACGATTTCCACCGTCTGCTTCTGGGACACGGACATATTATAGATTTTCTGGGTGGGGTCGATTGAAAAGCCGTAGGAGGCGCAGATAGCCCGAACCTTTTCGTTGACGGCTTTGATATCCAGTTTTTCCTCCAGACCGAGAACGATATTTTCGGCGGCGGTAAAGACGTCAACAAGCTTGAAGTGCTGATGAATCATTCCGATACCGTTGGCAAAGGCGTCCTTTGGGGAGCGTATCGAAACGGGCTTCCCGTTCACAAGGATCTCCCCCTCATCCGGGAAATAGATGCCGGAGAGCATATTCATCAGAGTGGTTTTCCCGCTTCCGTTTTCCCCCAGGAGGGACAGGATCTCGCCGCGGTGCAGGGTCAGATCAATACCGTCGTTGGCTATGACCTCCCCGAACCGCTTTGTGATTCCTCTCAGTTCAATTGCAACAGTTTTTTCCAAGGCTGTCATCCTTTCTCCGTATAGCGGTAAGAACAAGGGGGACCGTCCCCGAAGGGACAGTCCCCGCGTGCGGCTGTGATCAGAATGCGGAGTTGATCCACTCGATTCCGTCAATTTGTAAAGCAAAGTACGGTGCGGACTGGAAGTGAGACTCATGGAACGCGCCGTCAAAGACCGCTTCCTCGGAATCCGGCGTGAAGTCGCCGTCCGTATCCAGCGCCATTGCCGTGGAGAGCGTCTCGCCGTTGATGGTAAAGGTGCTGGTGTCGAACACCTGCAAGGCTCCGGAGCTCAACAGCGCCTGCGTTTCCGTCAGCTTCTCCGCCGTACCGGGCGCAGCAATGGATTCGTTCAGCTTGGTCATCAGCACCGCACCCTCGTCCATGCCGTGGCACCAGTCCTGATCAAAGGTCTTTCCGTTGGCGACGGCCTCAATGGCATACTCAAAATACACAGACCAGTCGATCCGGGTGCCGATCAGCGACGCATCCGGCGCGACCGAAATCATATCGTTGTTGTAGCCCGTATGGAACACGCCGCCGCTCTGGGCAGTGGTAGCGGGTGTGGTGTTGTCGGAGTGCTGGGAGATCATCACGCAGCCCATATCCACCAGCGCCGAAGCGGCGTTTGCTTCCGCAGTAGCGTCGGACCAGGAGCCGACAAACTGCACCTTCATCGTTGCACTGGGGCATACGCTTCTTGCGCCCAGATAGTAGGCGGTGAAGCCGGAGATGACCTCCGCAAACGAGAACGCGCCCACATAGCCGATGACCGCCTGATCCTCGGTGATCGTACCGTTTTCAATCATCTCCTGAAGCTTCATACCGGCCGCAATCCCGGCCAGATAACGGCCCTCATAGATGTTGGCGAAGGCATTGTGGGTGTTTTCCAGATCATCGTTCCAGGAGCCCTGATTGGTGCAGGCGACAAACTCGATTTCCGGATAATCCTTTGCCACCCGCAGCATGAAGTCCTCAAAGCCGAAGGAGTTGTTGATAATCAGCTGGCAGCCCTCCTCCGCAAGCTCAATGTTGGCGTCCTCACAGCTGGAATCCTCGGAGACATTCCATTTGACGGACCAATCTACGTCGATGCCCTTCCCGGACAGAATGGCGGTAGCCGCATCCTTGCCGCGGATGAAGTTATAGGTATAGCCCTGGTCGTTTTCGTCACCGATGCAGATGAGGCCAACCTTGACCGTTTTTCGCGGAGCCTCGACATTGCCGGGCTCCGGCGTACCGGTGTTTGACTGCGGGTTGTCATTTCCGGAGCCGCTGTTGTTGATACTGTTGTTGTTGCCGCCGCAGGCCGCCAGAGACAGCACCATGGCCAGCGCCAGCAGCAGAGACAATGCTTTCATTTTCATAGTAATCCTCCCTTTTGCCTCCAAATATTTCCTTTTGACTGATACAGGGACATTATACAAGAATTAAAAGGAAATAGCAATATAAAATTCGAGGTCAGGGTATGTTTTTCTTTCCTGATTTCCAAAAATTTTGTGTAGAATTGAAAAAAGTGTCTTCCTTTTTGGCGGGAAATATGGTATACTGTACAACATAAAATACGAAAGGATATATTTGCCATATGTCAACGCCACATAATTCCGCCCGTCCCGGCGATTTTGCAAAGACTGTACTCATGCCCGGCGACCCCCTGCGTGCCGCCTTTATTGCGGAGACGTTTCTGGAAGCTCCGCGTCTGGTCAACAACGTGCGGGGGATTCAGGGCTATACGGGCAGTTATAAAGGAGTTCCGGTGTCCGTAATGGCGTCGGGAATGGGGATGCCGTCCATAGGGATCTATTCCCATGAGCTGTACAGCCAGTACGGCGTGGAGAACATTATGCGGATTGGTTCTGCGGGAGCCCTCAGCGATAAACTGAAGCTGCGGGACGTGGTTGCGGCCCAGGGCGCGTGTACCAACTCCAATTTTGCGCATCAGTTCGGACTGCCCGGCACGTTCGCGCCCATTGCCGACTTTACCCTGCTGGAGACGGCGGTCAGCGCGGCCCGGGAGATCGGCGTGGAGATGCCGGTGGGGAACCTGCTTTCGTCGGATACGTTTTATGACGCATCAAAAGGGAGTATGAAATGGGCGCAAATGGGTGTTCTCGCGGTGGAAATGGAGGCGGCCGCCCTGTATATGACCGCGGCCTATCTGGGAAAACGGGCCCTGGCGCTCTGTTCCATTTCCGACAGCGTCGTGACCGGAGAGGAATTGTCCGCTGAGGAGCGGCAGACCACCTTTACCACCATGATGAAAATCGCGCTGGAGACAGCGGTAAAAATGGACAAAAAATGACGCAAAAAATTCTCCTGCCGGATTTTTCCGGCGGGAGAATTTTTCTTATATTCAGCAGAGCTTTGCTCCGGCGGGTATGACATCGTCCACAATAATCAGATGCAGGCACTCCTCCCCTTTTTCCTTATGCACGGCGGAAATGAGCATACCCTGACTGGCAAGACCCATCATTTTCCGGGGCGGCAGGTTGACGATTGCCACCAGTGTTTTCCCGATCAAATCCTCCGGCTGATACCATTTGGCAATGCCGGACAAAATCTGACGGTCAGTACCGGTGCCGTCGTCCAGGGTGAACCGCAGCAGCTTGTCGGATTTTTTCACCCGCTGGCAGTCCTTCACCTTCACCGCACGAAAATCGGACTTGCAGAATGTGTCAAAATCGACGCTTTCTGTAGCTTGCGGCTCCAGTTCAACAGCGGGCAGCGCGGATTTGCGGGCCTCTTCTGCGGCTTTTTCCAGCTCCTCCAATTCCTTTGCCATGTCGATGCGCGGGAACAGAACTTCACCTTTGCGGACCTGTACCTCTGCGGGCAGCAGTCCCCACTGAGCGGCGCTGTCCCAGGTACGCAGTCCAGCGTCCGCACCGGTTTGTTCGAAAATCTTCCCGCAGCTCTCCGGCATAAACGGTGTCAGAAGCACTGTACAGATCCGCACCGTCTCCAGAAGATTGTACAGGACCGCCGCCAAACGGGCACCGTTAGCAGGCATGTCCTTTGCCAAAGCCCAGGGGGCGGTTTCGTCGATATACTTGTTGGCGCGCTGAATGGTTTTGAACACCTCATCCAATGCGTTCTGGAACTGGAATTTCTCCATTTGTTCCTCGTAGCGGCCCCGCAGTCCGCGCACCATATCCTGTAAATTCGCGTCCGGGTCCGCCTCCTGCCGGGCCGCCGGAAGCTTGCCGCCCTCGAAATATTTCTCAGCCATTGCCGTGGTACGGCTGACCATATTGCCCAGATCGTTGGCAAGATCGGTGTTAATCGTTTGAATCAGCAGTTCATTGGTGAAGTTGCCGTCGCTGCCGAAGGGGAACGTCCGCAGCACAAAGAACCGCAAAGCGTCTACGCCGTAGCGTTCGGCCAGAATGCCCGGATCTACCACGTTTCCCTTGGATTTACTCATTTTGTCGCCGTTGAAGTTCAGCCAGCCGTGGCCGTACACCTTCTTCGGCAGGGGCAGGCCCATGCTCATCAGGAACGCAGGCCAGTAGATGGCGTGGAACCGGACGATTTCCTTGCCTACAAAATGCACGTCCGCAGGCCAGAATTTGTCCAAATCGCAGTATTGATCGTTTTGATAGCCCAGCGCAGTCATGTAGTTGAACAGCGCGTCCAGCCACACGTAGACCACATGGCCGGGGTCAAAGTCCACAGGCACGCCCCAAGTGAAGCTGGTGCGGGATACGCACAAATCCTGCAAACCGCCCTCGCAGTCGATAAAGTTGTTTACCATTTCATTGACGCGGCTGCGGGGTTCCAGAAAGTTCGTGTTCAACAGCAGCTCCCGCACCCGGTCTGCGTACTTGGAAGCCCGGAAAAAATACGCCTCTTCCTCCGCGTTCACAACCTCACGCCCGCAGTCGGGGCACTTGCCGTCCTTGAGCTGGCTCTCGGTCCAGAAGCTCTCACAGGGCTTGCAGTATTTGCCCTTGTAGGCTCCCTTATAGATGTCGCCGTTTTCGTACATCTTTTTAAAGATTTTTTGGATAGCAGACACATGATAGCCGTCTGTGGTACGGATAAAGCGGTCATAGGAGATGTTCATGAGTTTCCACAGGTCTAGGATACCGTTGGGACCGGTGACGATGTTGTCCACAAACTGCTGGGGCGTGACGCCCTCCTCTCTGGCGCGGTCCTCGATCTTCTGACCGTGCTCATCCGTACCGGTAAGGAACATGACGTCGTAACCGGCCAGGCGTTTATAGCGGGCCATCACGTCGGTTGCCACGGTGCAGTAGGCGTGACCAATGTGCAGCTTGTCGCTAGGATAGTAGATAGGTGTTGTGATATAGAATCGTTTCTTGTCCATGTTTGTCCTCCGGTGTGTTTTGCAGACCTGACCGGGCAGGTGCAAATTGGTATAGTACCCTTATTCTACCATATTTCAGTAAAAAATCAACTGTCGTTTTTCAAATTACGCTCCCGCCTCAAACTGCGGACGTTCATGACGATACATCCGATCCCAACCGCAAACATCGCGTAGAAAATCAGTGCGAACGGCGTATACCCGAACAGGCCAAACAGGAACCAGTCCATTTTCCCGCTGACCTTCAAAGCCCACATCCAACTCGCAGAGGATACCGCCGCAGCCAGCAGCTCCAGCGCCGCAAAGGCGAAACCGGCCGCGCGTTTTCCCGACCGGATCAGCCAAACGGAAAGCATAAAGAAAACTGCGGCCATACAGCCCCCAAAAATAATCGTCCAGAACCATAACATACAGAAGTCCTCCATAATTTACCATATATTGTACAATATACATTATCACTATACCATAAACCCGAGAATATGACAATGAAAACCTTTTTCTGACAGCGAATGCGGTCCCGTTTTGTGGAAAAGTCGAGGGTCCAGCGGTAAAGTTTTCCACAACCGGCATAACGGTTCCGGAAAAGAGTGTAAATTCCGAACCTTTTTCAGGAATCCACATGTTGACATAACGATGTGGAAAACTGTGTGGATAATGTGCAAAACCCAAGGCAGACTGTGGTTCGGGCCGGTTTCGCACAGATTATGACAACCAGTTCCTTTGTCACTTTTTGGATACTTATGTCCTTTTTTGTCAAATGGCGTCGAATTGTGGAAAACATGCGCGAAAAAACGGCCCGCTTTTTCCACAGACGCCGGGAGGCGGGACTGCACAATCCGGGCTTGCGTTATGCGGAAAAATAGATTATGATGTATGAGAAGATCCCCCGCTGCCGGGGGCCGGAGAAAAGAGGAGGCTTTCGATATGATTATCACACAGAAAAAGCCGGTGGAAGAGCTGCTGGAAATGCTGGAGGGCGTGAAGAAGGTGGCGGTGATCGGCTGCGGACAGTGCGCGTCCGCCTGTCAGACCGGCGGCGAGCCGGAGATCCAGGCGATGAAGGAGCTGTTGGAGGAGCACGGCATGGAAGTTGTGGGGACCGTGCTGCCGGACGAGTGCTGCCACAAGCTGCTGGTGAAGCGGGACAGCAAGGCGGTCAAAACCAGCGGCGCGGAGGCGGTGGTGTGTCTGGCCTGCGGCGACGGAACCCAAACGGTAGCGGACAATCTCCCCCTGCCCGTCTATCCCGCCAACAACACCATGTTTCTGGGACAGGTGGAGCGGGTTGGAATATTTAATGAGTACTGCCGGATGTGCGGCGACTGCGTGCTGGGCTCTACCGGCGGCATCTGTCCCATTACCAAGTGCGCCAAGAGCCTGGTCAACGGGCCCTGCGGCGGTCAGAAAAACGGGAAATGCGAGGTTAATCCAGACAACGACTGCGCGTGGATTCTGATTTATAAGCGGCTGGTGGAAATCGGTCAGGAGCACAAGCTGGGCCAGACGCGGCCCGATAAGGGCTATTCCGGGGTTTCGTATCCCAGACGCATCAATCTGCGGGAAAAGAAAAAGTAAGGGGGCTTTGGACGATGAGTTTGCTGCAAAAAGCGTTGGAGAGCGGACGGTTCGCCGTGACCGCGGAAATGGCCCCCCCAAAGGGGTATGATTTTCAGAAGCAAATGGAGGCCGCCGCCCTGCTGAACGGTAAAGTGGACGGCGTGAACGTAACAGATATGCAGTCCGCGTGCCTGAAGGCGTCCTCTCTGGGACTGTGCGTCCATTTGAAGCAGGCCGGAATCGAGCCGGTCCTGCAAATCAAGGTCCGAGACAGAAACCGTATGGCGATCATGGGCGACATCCTGTCGGAGTCGTCCTTCGGAATCGAAACCATGCTTGCCCTGACCGGCGACCA
>CAMWSZ010000104.1 GCA_947177005.1 uncultured Clostridia bacterium
CTGGCATTCTGTGCGGTATTCCCTGCACCACGTCGAGATGCTGGCTTTCGATACCACATACTCTGCCGTGATGCTCTTGCAGGTTCGTCCCTCTTCCTCATGCAGGCGGACGATTTTCTTTTTGAACTCCGGTGTGTAACTTTGTGACATAATGTGTACCTCTTTCTTTGTTCCGTTGATTATACATCACTAGCCACTCCTGTTACAACTCTATTATAGCACAACACACCTGACAATACTGTACATCTTTTATAGGCTTCAAACCATAATAAGCCAAAGGAGCCCTATTATACATGTCTTCGGATGTATTTTTCACCCAACATAGGCCATCAGGTTCAAATTTTGTACCTAAAATATCTATCCAAGTATCTACATATGGTATTCCGTCATTCTCATCTTCGTCCGCAAACGGACTCGGCAATAGTTCTCCTTCTCGCACAAATTGAAGTCCGTATTCCTCGCCCTCATACATGATAGTATATCTACTATTACCGCTTAGATTTTTTACAAGAGAACCAACACAATCCCTGCTTACAAGGGTTTCTGTAGGAGTTCCCCCATCATCGGGATAATGGATATTCCACTCTTCACCTGTGCAGACAATACGATCAGACACACACTCCCCTTTTAGCCGCAGTTCAAACATATCAGCCGCACCACCAGCCCCCTGAATAAAAACATTATATCCAACGTCGGTCGGTGCCACGGTCATATGTGTCCTTCCTCCGATTTCATCCCAATTTCCAATCCAAAACTCATCGTATACAAACGATGGTTCATTGCTTATAGGCTGTTTCTGACTTAATGCGGGGGATGTACTTTGGTCAAACTGATTGATAAAATATTGAATCCGCATCCCAATCTCGCCTGTTGAGGAATTGGAAACCGCTGACGCTTCCGCTATTATGTAAATTTCTCTGTCACTTGTCCAATCCAGGCTGGATTCAAATTTAGAGTTTAGACCGCGCAAATCTTTCACATTCAGCCTAAAATAGTCATAGTATTTATTATCCAACTCGCTTTCGACTTCGCTGATATAGTCTAGCTCCACACATTCTGATTCGGAGTTGAACCAATCGTCTTCCAGACACTTTTTGACCAGTTTCCACGTAACGCCGTCTTCCTTTATGATACTTGAGAATTTTTCAAAAACACCCTTCTCATAGACTATCAACACAGCATTTCCAAGTGCTACAGGTGATTCTTTTTCTTCCCGGTCAATATATGTAATGTCCCCGCTTACGACATTGCCGCTTAAAATTAAAAATTCCTCTGCATTAAATTCCCGATAAAGTGCGGTATCAGGCTCTTGGATACTTTGACTTTCACCTGGTTGTGTTTTGCTTTCACTGGATTCTGGTTCCGTTTGTCCACCGCACCCGGATAGCCCCAGCAATAGGCAACCAGAAAGGACAAAAGCCATCACTTTTTGAAGTACATCATGATATTTCATCTCTTTACCTCCTGTATCTAGCGTAGGATGATAGGGCCAGTATATCATATCAATAGTCCTTAGTCAACACTTAAAGCGAATTGATAAATCACCTATAGCGTATAATAGGCGGATACCATGTACCAAAGGAGTGTTGACCATGATTCAAGGCTTACCAGAAAGATTGTCAGAACTTAGAACACAGCACGGACTGTCTCAAAAGGCTGTAGCGGACAGGCTGCAACTCTCACCGTCAATCGTTTCCGGTTACGAAACAGGAGAACGAACGCCAAGCACAGAAGTTCTGTTAAAACTTTCTGCTTTGTACCGTTGTTCGGCAGATTATCTATTAGGGATAGATCAATCTGTCCCTGCTCCCGTACTTGATGTAACGGGGCTTTCTGCGGAACAAATTCAAGCTCTGCAAACGCTGATAAATACGATAAGGCATGAATGACAGTATGATACTTCATTCATGCCTTATCCTGCTTCATGTTTGGTTTTGAGTGCGTTGCTGATGTTCTGCTGAATATAACCAAGACCCATGCTGATCGTCTTTAGGCTTGCTGTTACTTGCGGCTCCATGCGCTCCCGCTCCAATCCCATGCACATAGTATCCACCGTTAGGGACAGGGCCTTTAGGTCTGCGGCTGTCTTTTCTAAAATATCCTTTAAGGCTTGTTCCCGTTCGCCGCTCATTTTTTCACCCCCCCTTTTCAGCGAATAATTGTACTCCATAGGTCAAGGTGAAGTCAACACGCATTACTTAAAAACAATACGAATTTTTTCAAAATCCTGCTAGATTAAGGACTTGCCGTACTCTAATAAAAATTGCTTGTTTTAGGATATAACTAGCAAAGTTCTGCCTGAATTTTTATTTTCGTACCCTAATAAAAATTGCTGCGACTGGACAAGGACCGTATTACCCATTCCCTCGTTAATGGCACTTGTCGAAGCAAAACGCTCTGTAGGAAATCCCCTACAGAGCGTTTTATCTGCTCAAAAAGCAACCAAATTGCAACCAGAAACCGGCTCGCAATTCCGGAAACCCTTGTGGCACAACACTTTCCCGTTCCGGAATACTATTCCCACTCGCTCCCGTCAGGCTTGTTCTAAACAGTTTTGCTTATGGGATTTGGCTCTGATTATTTACATTGCTTTCATTATCTAGATAGTTTGGGCAATCTGATTTTCTGTTGCCATCTGGTTGCCACGAACAATTTACTTCATGTGATATTGCTATTCGCAAGAAAATGATTGTTTTAAGCTAAGAATATCACCTCTCAATAAAATTGCGTGTTCGTTCAAATATTTAAGCAGGTCCTGATGTAAACTTACGGAACTAGTTAAGTAAAAATCAAGTATTCCGGGATACTTATTATCAAAATGCGTGGTAAAATAAAGTTCATCAATATAGTCACTATGTAATGATAATTCTCGGTAAAACTCAATCGCCGTTCTTCTGACCCACGGATGTTCATCGTTTAATCCCCATTTTAAGGAATCAGAAAAGTACAAATATTCTTTTTCTTTGTTAAAATATGAAAATAATGCCATCTTCCTCTCTGCATTTTTTACACAACAAAAATGTTCCAACTCTTCCATTACCCGCTTTCGCCCATATTGTTCAAGATAGGGCTTAAGATTAAGGGAAATTTGATCTCTCCAATTGCCATAAAGTGCTGAGAGCAAAAATTTTGTCTGTGTATTTTCAGGTAGTCGTCCCCTTGTTGCTGCACTGTAAACGCACTCCTCAAGCTTAGTTTTCCCATTCTTTTCCTGTCGACATCTTTCTGCTACTAACTCCTCATAAAAAGGGTGATTACGTAAACAAAGATATGTTTCAAGCCCATTATCAAACAACCTATACATTTTGCATATTTCAATCATGCCCCATGCACTTAATGCTAAAGACGTGTTTAAAAAGATGGTCCAGTCAGTTTCCGCACTATCTGCTGCGTAAAGAGCAGCCAACCACACTGCATCAATTCGCTGTATTTTTTGCGTCTCCACAAGGTAGAGAACATATTTACATAAATCCGAATTCTCCCGAATCAAATACCTTAACCCAATCAGTGCAATGCATTGTTCTTGCCAGTAATTAGACTCTAACAGCTTATGCAATAAATCGTAAATTGGTTGGTACGATATGTGGTTTGCAAGTGTACTACCAATCGCTCTTCGAACTAACCAACTCGCTTCAGGGGCTAATTTGTGACCATACCTATCTTCAATATCAAAGTACATCTCACAGATATCATGAACTTGGCAATTTGACAAATTACTTAGCGAGTACCACATAGCCTCCCTAGATAACATATTGCTTTGAGCAATTTTTCGCGCAAATGTTACCGGAAGATATTTGTCAAAGCCATCATCGGATGGAGAATTCCGAAATAATAAATCGACTTGCCGTGCGGCTCCACGATTAACATAGGCGTGTGGATAACCATTACTTTGCGTTTTTTTAAGAAGCGCATCTAATGAAAATGTTTCGCCGCCGCGATGGATTTCATAAATGCTTTTGCACAGCGCGGTAGTAAAATTGCTGCCAGTTTCGCCAAAAAACGCAGGCTCACAGGATCCTCCTGCAGTCAGAATCGATATTTCCGGACCATTGTCCTCATTATTTGCAATAGGAAGAGCCGACCCGGAACTACAGCAGTCCAATATGATCAGCAATTTAATCGTCTTCTTCTTGCTGAAAACCTGCGCAAATTGATCTACAGTAAATATGTCATCGGTGCCGGTTCGCCTGCCCGTATAACTGGGGAACTGCAATTCAAATGTTTTTCCATCAGATGTTGCGTGACCACTGAAATATACCACCAAAATAGAATCAGATACGTCTGGGTCAATCGTCAGGACATCAGAGACAACCTGCAGGAGGGAACGGAAATCCTCGCTATGGATGTTTGAGACGCAAACACTCAGATGGTGATTGAATTCTGCCCCCATAGCCGTCTGAAACGCGTCATAGATATTTTTCGCATCGCACTTTGCGCAAGGAATCGGTTCAAGATTGCGATGCTCATATTCCGAAATACCTACAGAAATGCAGCTCAGCATATTCTTCACTCCCTGGGCTTGTTTTCCGTCCCAGACTTTCGTACCATGATCATCCCATTTTCTTCGTATATGGTCACTTTATATACGGTGGTTTCCAAACCATCGCCTAATTCTACCGCGACCTCCCACTCATATCCGTCCGTTTTTTTATGTTTTGCGTAAACGCTTTTCAGAAATCCGATAATCAGCCCGGAAACGACATTGATGGCAACATTAAGTAAAAAACTTGCACCGAAAGAAATGATGCCTTTCTCTTCCGCGGATGCGGTATGCTCCTCATTCAGTAACTGAACCCCGTCATAACGAGCAAATTGACCTTTGAAATCGTCAAACATATTGGACGAAACAATATCCTGGTTTAGGCTTTGAATCTTAAGAATTTTTTGGTTTTCCATCATTTGTATGCTCCTTTATGATTTCTATATATGTTTGCCGTGTTGCTTTGACGGCGCTTGAGATGGCAGGCAATTGATCTTCACGCAATAGAATCTTTGTGTCGTATGTGTCGTTATTATGAGAATAGTAGAGATACCCGTCGGGATACAGTGCCCAGTAGGAACCATAATCGTTATTCACTCTGCGAATAATTTGAATCCCGCTTTCTCTCATCAGGGAAACGCATTTTTTGTAGGATTGCTCATATTCCTCTCTTGAAACAGTCAAACTGTCAAACATAACTGTTTTATTGATAGGAAATGGCTCGATAAGGCACCATTCAAGCGGATGAATAGAGCCAATCACTTCGCATAATTCATCGCATATACGCTCGTCAGCGCTTTCTTTTGTTAATACGGTATTAATTCGGACATTTGGCGCTTTATGCTGATGAAGCAGCGAACAGAATTGCTCAAATCCCTCATACGCACGATTACTCCCTCTCAATTTATTGTGAATATTCTTTGATCCGTCAAGCGAAACAATAATGCGCGAAAAAAGATTATGGTGTTTTGCGACCCATTTAGCGGTTTCAGGTTCCCCTACCCCGCTAGTCGTAATCGTTACCGCAATAGACTGTAACGCACACTGCTCTACCAAAGTTGGCAGATGCGCATATAAGAGTGGCTCTCCACCAGAGATGTCAATTTTCTGAACTCCAAGCCGTTGCAATAGCAGTATATAAGGTTGGATGTCCTTAAAAAGCACCTCTGAGCGACATCTTCTCATTTTCTTTGTGAAACAAATCCCACAGTCAAGCATACATTTGTCCGTAATGTGCCACATCACTTGTCCTAGGAATGTGGTATTTTGTGAAGTTCCTGTAAATGAATTTGTTACAGCATCATACGTATAAATCATATTCATTTAAACATTTTATTACCTGTACATTGATTTCTTCAACGCTTTTTAAGCTTCCTGGTACATCTAGGCATTCCAAGCTGCAAATTTCATAAACCTCCCTAGCGAGTTCTTTATAGATATCGTGGCAGCACATCAACAGCTCCTGAGATTTTTCGTAAACATCCAACCCATGGACGTATTCACGATTTTTCTTCAGTATATTCTCTTGACACAAGTCTGTTTTCGCGTCAAGATAAATATAAATATCCGGAAGAGGTAACATAAGCTGTATATGCTCTAATCCAAAGACCCAATCTGCAAATTTGCGATTCAAACCACGATACTTGCGAGCGGATTGGTATACTACACTAGACAATGTATAGCGGTTAAAAATAACATATTCATACTTGTCAATTTCAATGCTGTTAATTGTCCGCCACCGATCAAGGGCATACCACAAACACATAGATTTCTCATCTAAATTCATCGCAGAAACATTGTTTTTTCCAGAAAGGAACCCTCCAATTTCTTTACCAAAAAAACTTGAGTATTGGGGGAAATCGACTATACATACTCGTTTTCCCTCTTGCTTTAGCCTAGCATATAGCTCATGCGCTTGTACTGTCTTTCCAGACCCATCTAGCCCTTCGATACCAATAATGATGGGTTTTTTACTGATCAGATTATTAAGAAAATCATTAAAAAGGTATGCAGCAGTTTCAGCAGATAATGAAAATGAATTGGAAAAGTGAATAACACATTCGTTTCGGGCAACGGGATCAAAGCGGATACTTTCATCAGCAATAATGCTTTGATAGAGCCAAACAAATGCATCTAAAGCCTCTTTTTTTGTTTGATCAGTGGAGAAATACAGCGAGGGCCCTCGGAACCAACGTAAAATAGTGCGAAACTCAAAATCTGTTAACGTATGATTGTCAAAATATTTCTGAGCAATTTGAAAAAAATTTTTTTTCATATTATCTCCTTTACAACCCTAGATATCAGTCTGGCAGAGATAGTGTTTCCAAGGCAATTCAGTAGTATCCCATACTTAGTATCAATTCTCTCCAGTACGACCAGTCCATAGCTATTATAACATATTCTGTCCGCATATTCTAGTTCAATTGCAAGACACGGTAATTGAACTAGTAAACAAATTATGAACAAAGTCCGCATTCATACGACCGGGCGGCCCATGAAACATAAATTATCACGTCGGATTTGCATAATTTATCATATCATTATAAATTATTATTCTCATAGGTAAGAGTGGTCTATAGCCCGTTCATAGTTTAGTCGCAATTTGTTTATAAAATATCAACTCATTCAAATGCCGTAAATTGCAAGATATTTATAATAGTGACCTCTTCTATTCGTATAAAGTTACACATTTCGAAAAATCACTATCTCATTTCTGCCAATATCCTCAATCTGACATTCTATGTAGTTACACATATACGGTTACAAATGATAGAAATAGGCGCATCGTTTAAAGTGTTCCGCTAACACTGTAGGCATCCTTTTGTAACTATATCTTGCCATCAACGTCCGCCGTTTGATTGGCACGCAGTTCTATCAATTGCCATAAAGGATATGCAATCGAACGCTTGAAAAAAATCAAGGCCTGAACAATCATCGGTTAAGCATCAATGGGGAGTTCACTTCCTAAAGCTAAGGCATCCCGCTGGATAACCATGTAGCTTTTCAGCTATTTTTTATAGTATACCACATTTGTTCAGACACATCAAGCTGGTATGAGGAAAAATACGGTATTTGAACGAGTTAACATTCTATGAACAAATTATAACTGAACTATGAACGCACAATAATTCCCCCTACACAGTTGAATAAAAATTCATACAAAATGAACAGAATCATGCAAAACCAACGGGATAATCTATTTGTCCCAGACCGCCCAATTCGGCAGAAGCGGATTTTGTTAACAGTTTGTTTACTCGTTCAAATACCGTGTGAGGAAAAAGGTGGGACCAGCAAAAAATATGGTGGCAGCATTTATGGGACCGCATAAAATTTCCTGTTTTTAATATTTTCCAGTGGAATGGCCATATTCACATTTGTAACTGCGCAGTTATGTCGAATATTACTTACACAAATTATACTGCTAAACCTTTATCGCCGCCACCACAGGTTTACCTCTCAATTGAGCTCTCTTTCTGCTGCTGTTTCGTTGAATGCTCTATCTGTGCACTATGGAGAACCCTGGAGATAAATGCCCTTACCCTTTCAGGTGCTCTCTTAATGGCAGCAAGAAAGTCTTTCGTCTGCTCCTTTAATTCCTCATACCGCCGTTTCCATATCTGTGCATCACGTCGGGCAGATTTCAGATCACGCTTCAAATCTCTAATAGTACCGTCTGCTGCTACACCCTTCTTGGCAAGCTGCTTCAAATCCTTGGCCTCCTGCTGGGACAACTTCACATTACCCAGCAGTGTTTTGCGTCCCATATTGTCAATCTCCGTAAAAGTTGTCGCTACCCCCTTTTGAACCTCGATCTTCTGCTCCATCTTTTGAAGGGTTTGACCCTTTTTCTCAACTTGACGTTCCAGTACCGCCAGCCGTTTCTGCTCACATTCCGTCTTGAACTGTGTCACTGTCAAATGTTCTTCTGAACTGCCACGCTCCCCTCGCTCCACATCGGTGTAACCAGCAGCCCGCATAGCATTATAGAAATCATCTTGGAGAACACTGTACGACTTTCGTAGCACAGGCTTGCCGTTCTTTTGCAGGATAGGTTTTCCCTGCTCGTCCACCGCGGGGTGGGACTTCCACTTTTTGCTGCTACTCACTTGGGTGATCGTTTCCCTGACAGTTCCGACCAGAGATTTGTTTTTGGACCACTTGGACCACAGGACCTGCTTCTCCACCACGGGTATGTAGACCACATGGAGATGGTAGTGGTACACATCCCGTCCCAGGGCTTCCGACATGGCCCGGTTGCGCTCGTCGG
>CAMWSZ010000105.1 GCA_947177005.1 uncultured Clostridia bacterium
CCTCCACACCTTCCTTGGGCATGGCGTTGTACACGCTGGCGCGCAGTCCGCCCACGCTCTTGTGGCCCTTGAGGTTGTCGTAACCGGCGGCTTTGGTGGCGGCAACTACTTTGGCGTCCAGATCCTTGTCGCCGGTGACGAACGGGATATTCATGAGGGAACGGGAATCCTTCTCCACGGTGCCCTTGAACATCTTCGAGCTGTCGAGGAAGTCATACATGACCTGCGCCTTTTCGACGTTCATTTTTTCCATTGCTTCCAGTCCGCCGATGCTCTTGAGGTACTTGAAGACCTTGCCGCAGCAGTAGATAGCCCAGCAGTTGGGGGTGTTGTACATGGAGCCGTTGTCGGCGTGGGTCTTATAGGACATGTAAAGGGGAGTTTTGGGGTCCAGCTCGGCGTCGTCGCGGATGAGGTCCTCGCGGATGATGACCACCACCATGCCGGCGGGGCCGACGTTCTTCTGCACACCCGCATAGATGAGGCCGTAGTCGGACACGTTGCAGGGCTTGGAGAGGAACATGGAGCTCTGGTCGCTCACCAGCACATGGCCCTTGGTATTGGGCAGCTTGGACCAGGTAACGCCGTGAATGGTCTCGTTTTCACAGATATAGACGTAGTCGGTATTTTCAGGGATGTCGAGGTCGCTGCAATCGGGGACATAGCTGAAATTCTTGTCCTTGCTGGACGCGACAACATGAACATCGCCGTATTTTTTCGCCTCTGCAATGGCCTTTTTGGACCACGCGCCGGTTTCGACGTAGCAGGCGACGCCGTTTTTCATCAGGTTCATGGGGATCATGGCGAACTGGAGGGTTGCGCCGCCCTGAATGAAGAGGACTTTATAGTTATCGGGAATCTTCATCAGTTCACGGAGGTCCTGTTCCGCTTCGTCGATGATCTGCTGATAGACGGGGGAGCGGTGGCTCATTTCCATGACGCACATGCCGGAGCCGCGGTAATTGAGCATTTCGTCGCGGATTTCTTCCAGGACGGGCTCCGGCATTGTTGCAGGGCCGGCGGAAAAATTAAAAATGCGATCGTATTTCATAGTAACGTTCCTCCTCAAATCTACTTCTGAAAGAATATGCTTGTAAAAAGCTCTTTCAGTATAGTACATTTTACCAAAATAATCAACCCTGAAAAGGAAAATATTTACCGCCGCGGCAATATGGGGTTTTGACAAGGAGACTGCCGGAAATGCGTCCACATCCCCGGCAGGTCTATTCCTCTATTTCTTAGGGAAACACTTTGCACAGCTCAATAAAGCAGCCCTCAAGACTGTTGACTTTGGCAATGTCTTTTTTTCCGTATTCTTCATGAAGGCGGTAATATCCATTGGCATCCTGTAGCAAAACGATTACGCTTTGCTCGTCCGGATTTACAATCCAATACTCATGAACGCCAGCCTGCTGATACAGATTGACTTTTACAATCCGGTCATGCCGCCGGGAAGAGGGGGATAAAATCTCGATAATAAAATCAGGTGCGCCTTTACATCCGTGCCGGTCCAGCTTACTCTGGTCACACACAACGGAGATATCCGGTTCGACTACGGTATCAATGTCTTCCGGCGTATCGCTGTCCTTCTCAAAGAGGCGCACAGAAAACGGGGCCGGATATACCCCGCACCGTTTCCCCTCCAAAAAATTAGCCAACTGCCGGGAAAGCTCCATTAAAATTTCCTGATGAATACGCAGAGGTGACGGCATCATAAAAATTTCTCCGCTAATAATCTCGCCTCTGACATTCTCATCCCATGTAAGATATTCTGCAAATGAATATCGTTCCTGTTCTGCGGGGTAAGCCATAGAAACCACAATCCTTTCCCGTCACATAACCACCCGGCTGATCCCCATGGCAAACGCTCCCGGACCGGTATGAGCTGCGATGCTCAGCGTCAGCGGGTCATACTGGACCGGCTCTCCCGGGAACGCCTGCGCTGCCATTGCGTGCCACGCCTGGGCCTCCTCTTCCGACTCAAAGCTTCCCGATGCGTCCACACGAATCTGTAAGCCCTGCGCCCGGTATTCGGCGGCGCTCTTCTGCATGGCCTCCAGCAGTCTGGCCCTGCACTGCTTCGTCCCGCGGACCTTTGCGAAAGTATCCAGTTTTTCACCCTTAATCACCAGCAGCGGTTTAATCTGCAAAACTGTCCCCATTGCTGCGGCGGCGGGTGTAATTCTGCCGCCTTTTTTCAGGTATTCCAGCGTATTGACGCCGATATAGATAATGGAATCGCTGCCGGTTGTCTCCAGCTTTTCCTTGATCTCATGGCCCGAAGCACCCTCCTCCGCCAATTGCCGGGCATCCCATACCGCGTTTTTCTGCGGCACGGAGATCTGATGATGATCCGCGACCAGGACTTTTCCGCCGTAACCGGCAGCCAGCACCGACGCCGTCTGACAGGAGCTGCTCAGACCGCTGGTCATCGGCAGATAGACAAGCTCGTCGTACCCCTCCTTCAGAACGCTGTTCCATATAGACAGCAGGTCATCCGGGGCGGGCTGGGAGGTCGATATATGCTTCCCCTCCCGCTGGAGCCTGAAAAATTCCTCCGGAAACAGATCCACGCCCTCATAATATATGCGGTTTTCAATAATCACCGGCATCGGCACCACATAAACGCCCCATTCCCGGGCAGTTTCCCGGCTGATACCGCTGTTGCTGTCAGTAACGATTGCCGTTTTCACACCGCACCTCCTCCGTTTCATTCACTCATTCGTCCAGCTTCAGCACGGCCATAAACGCCTCTGTCGGCAGCTGCACCGTCCCCAGATTCCGCATCTTCTTCTTGCCTTCCTTCTGTTTTTCCAGAAGCTTTTTCTTCCGCGTGATGTCGCCGCCGTAGCACTTGGCCAGCACGTCCTTCCGCATTGCCTTCACGGTTTCCCGCGCAATGATCCGTCCGCCGATGGCCGCCTGTATGGGCACCTCAAAGAGCTGTCTCGGGATATTTTCTTTCAGCTTTTCGCACAGCCTCCGGGCTCTCGGATACGCCTTGTCCCGGTGCGCGATAAAGCTCAGCGCGTCCACCTGGTCGCCGTTCAGCAGCAGATCCACCTTGACCAGATCGCTGACCCGGTAGCCGCTCAGCTCGTAGTCCAGAGAGGCGTAACCTTTGGTGTGGGCCTTGAGCGTATCGAAAAAGTCATAGATAATCTCGTTGAGCGGCATCTCATAGTGCAGCTCCACCAGATTCGTGTCAAGGTACTGCATGTCCTTGAACTCACCCCGCCGGTCCTGGCACAGCGGCATGATATTGCCAACGTACTCGTTTGGTGATATAATGGACACCTTCACATAGGGCTCCTGGGCCTCCTGAATGACGCTGGGGTCCGGATAATTATGTGGGTTGTCCACATCCACCAGCGAACCGTCTGTTTTTGTGACCTTGTAAATTACGGAGGGCAGGGTGGTGATGAGATCCAGATCGAATTCCCGCTCCAGCCGCTCCTGAATGACCTCCGTATGCAGCATCCCCAAAAAGCCGCACCGGAACCCAAAACCCAACGCAATGGAGCTTTCCGGTTCAAAGGTGAGGGAGGCGTCGTTGAGCTGCAATTTTTCCAGCGCGTCCCGCAGGTCCGGGTATTTGCTGCCGTCCTCGGTGTAGACGCCGCAGTAAACCATAGGCTGGGCTTTCCGGTAACCGGGCAGCGGCTCCTCCGCCGGACGCCCGCTCTCCGTAATGGTGTCGCCCACCTCGGTATCCCTGACGTTTTTAATGGAAGCGGTCAGATAGCCCACCTGTCCGGCCTGGAGCTGGTCACAGGCTTCATACCCCAGCGGACGCAGAAAGCCGCATTCCAGAATCTGGTACTGCGCCCCGGAAGCCATCATCTTAATCGTCATCCCTTTTTTGATTGTACCGTCTATGATGCGGAAATAAACAATCACGCCTTTGTAAGCGTCATAATAGCTGTCAAAAATCAGCGCCCGCAGGGGTGCGCCGGGGTCGCCGGAGGGAGCGGGGATGTTCGCCACGGCGTCCTCCAGCACGGCGGGGATATTCAGTCCCGCTTTTGCGGAGATCTCGGGGGCGTCCATGGCGGGGATTCCAATGATATCCTCAATTTCATGCTTGACTTTTTCCGGGTCGGCGGCGGGCAGGTCGATTTTATTGATGACCGGGCGGATCTCCAAATCATTATCCAGCGCCAGATAGGTATTGGCCAGCGTCTGGGCCTCGATGCCCTGGCTGGCGTCCACCACCAGCACGGCCCCCTCGCACGCCGCCAGCGAACGGCTGACCTCATAATTAAAATCCACATGTCCCGGCGTGTCGATCAGATTCAGGGTATAGGTCTCACCGCTGGCGGCCTTGTAGTCCAGCGTGACGGCCCGGGCCTTTATGGTAATGCCCCGTTCCCGTTCCAGCTCCATATTATCCAGAATCTGGTTCTCCATATCGCGGGCGGCAACCGCGCCGCAGAGTTCCAGAATCCTGTCCGCAAGGGTAGATTTTCCGTGGTCGATATGGGCGATGATCGAAAAATTCCTGATTTTTTCCTGATCCATGATCAAACACTGCCTTTCTCTTCCGGCCGGTCCAGCTCCCGGACCCGGCTGTCCGTGTTGTGGAATACCTGCGCCACGGCTTGGGCCATGCCGTGGTAATTGGCGGCGAGGGACTGGGCGTCCACCGCCGGGTACTCGCCCTTATACTCCTCCAGCGCTCTGGCGTAACGGATCTTTGCAAGGGTCATGTCCGCGTTCAAAACGTCCAGATCGAAGAGCTGGGTAGCGGTGGAGAAATAGCTCTCGTTTCCCCCGGCGCACCGGTAAAGCTGCCGGAACATCTGGTAAAGTGCGCTGCTGAGATACGCGCCGGCCTGTTCGGCGGCATCCCGGCTGCCGGTCTGCCCCAGCAGGTCGAAGAGGACGGCTGTAGTATTCACCAGCAGCTTTTTTTGCAGCTTGGCCATAATATTCCCTTTCAGGGATTCGCCCTCCTCGCTGGCGTCGGACAGCTCGCCGGCCTCAATCACCGCGCCGTCCCGGCTGAGGGTGCGGCCCAGCAGGTAATCTGCGGACACATGGTAGTAGTCACAGGCTTTTGCCACAAATTGCAGGCCCGGTTCCCGTATCCCGTTTTCATAGTGGCTGAGCAGGGCCTGGCTGATGCCCAGTTCAGCGGCGGCTTTCCGCTGGCTGATACCCTTTTCCTGACGCAGCAGGGATAAAATTCTGGAAAAATTACTGTTCACACTCACGCTGACATACCTCGTTTTCTCTTTTTTGCGCCGCCCGGACTTCCGGCGGAGAAGCACATTACAGAAAGTGTATTATAGCACAATGAATACCTTGTGTAAATAGCTTCCGGAAAATTTTGTTGGTTTTATATAAACCGGAAAGGGGACTTTTCTATGCCTGCACCACGCGCAGCCGCAATCCATGACCTCAGCGGCTTCGGACGCTGCTCTTTAACCATTGTGATCCCGGCCCTGTCGGCAATGGGCGTGCAGTGCTGCCCGCTGCCTACCGCATATCTGTCCACCCACACCGGCGGCTTTACCGGAAATACGTTTCTGGACATGACGGATCAAATGGCTCCCGTCACCCGGCACTGGCAGGACTGCGGCGTTGCGTTTGACGCCATCTATACCGGCTTTATGGGCAGCCGGGATCAAATGGACCTGACGGCGGATTTTATCCGCACATTCCGGCGGCCGGGCTGTCTGGTTGTGGTGGACCCCGTCATGGGCGACCACGGCAGGGCGTACCGGACCTATACGCCGGAGATGTGCCGCGCCATGTCGCGTCTGACGGAAAGCGCCGGTCTGATTACGCCAAACCGTACCGAGGCCGCGTTGCTGCTGGAGCGGGACTATGATTCGGTCCGGCTGGACACGCCGGAGGACTGCCGCCGCTGGGCGGAGGCGCTCAGTCTGGACGGACGCCGTTCCGTTGTGCTGACGGGGATCAACGGGGACGGCGTTACCGGCGCGGCCTGCTTCGACCATACCGCCGGAAAGACGCATCTGGTCTATGCACCCCTCGCCCCCGGACAGTTCCACGGAACCGGAGATCTGTTTGCCAGCGTCCTGACCGGTGCGCTGCTGCAAAAGCGGAGCCTGCGGGATGCCGCACAAACCGCCGCGGATTTTACCAGTCTGTGCGCCGCGCATACCGGGAAAGAAAACATCCCTTCCAGAGAAGGTCTGGACTTTGAGCCGCTTTTATGGCGCCTTCAAAAAATGCCGTGACAAATCCCTGGTGTTCGTGTATAATTGGGGAACATGTGAAGAGAGGAGGAGGATTTCTATGAGCTATGCGGACGAGGTGTTTATAGACGTCTGCAAAAATATTCTTGCCAACGGTGTCTGGGACACCGGCCTGCATGTCCGTCCCCACTGGGAGGACGGGTCCCCCGCCCATACCGTGAAGCTGTTCGGCGTCGTCAACCGCTACGACCTGCAAAAGGAATTCCCTGTTATGACTCTGCGCCGGACAGCCTTCAAATCCTGTACCGGCGAACTGCTCTGGATCTGGCAGAAAAAATCAAACGACATCCAGCAGCTGGGCAGCCATATCTGGGACGCCTGGGCCGATGAAAACGGCACGATCGGAAAAGCGTATGGTTATCAGCTGGGCGTCAAACACCGGTATCCTGACGGCTCCTTCGATCAGGTGGACCGGGTCCTGAAGGACCTGCGGGAAGACCCCGCCAGCCGCCGGATGGTAACAAACCTGTTTAATCACCACGACCTCCACGAAATGGCCCTCTATCCCTGCGCCTACTCCATGACCTTCAACGTCAGCGGAAAGACCCTGAACGCCATTCTGAACCAGCGCAGTCAGGACATGCTGACCGCCAGCAACTGGAATGTCTGTCAATACGCGGTGCTGGTCCATATGATGGCGCAGGTGTCCGGACTGGAGGCGGGGGAGCTGGTGCATGTCATTGCGGACTGCCATATCTACGACCGGCATGTGCCTGCTGTGGAACGCCTTATTCAGCGTGAACCGCGGCCCGCGCCGCGTCTGGTGATAGACCCGGATGTGAAAAATTTCTATGATTTTACTGTAGACAGCTTCCGGCTGGAGGGCTACGACCCCTATCCGTTTGATGAAAGAATCGAGGTGGCGGTATGAACGCAATCGCGGCGGTCAGCAGCGCCTGGGGAATTGGATATCAAAACGATCTGCTCTTCCACATCTCCCCCGACCTGAAACGCTTCCGTGCGCTGACGGCGGGCGGTACGCTCATCATGGGCCGCAAAACCTTCGACTCCCTGCCCGGCGGAAAACCCCTCCCCAAAAGACGGCATATCATCCTCACCCGCAGCCCGGATTTTTTCCGGGAGGGAATCGAAACGGCGCACTCCTTGGAAGAGGCGTTCCGTTTGACGGCGGACAGCGAAAATGTCTGGGTCTGCGGGGGCGGCGAGATCTACGCCGCGTTTCTGCCCTATTGCAGCCGCTGTTATCTGACCCATGTGGACGCGGACCCGCCGTGCGACACCTATTTCCCGAAAATTTCGGACAATCCGGACTGGCGGGTTCTGGAGGAACAGGCCCCGGATACGGACGGTATATTCCGTTATCAGTTTATCGACTATATGAACCGGACGCCGGAAAAATTATGATTATTTTCCCAGCTCTGCGGTGCGTTCCGCGGCGGCAATCACCGCATCCATTGCGGCGGCGCGGAATCCATGCTCCTCCAGCGCCCGCACACCAGCAATTGTGGAACCGCCGGGGGAACAGACGGCGTCCTTCATTGCGCCGGGATGTAGTCCGGACTCCTGCATGAGACGGGCGGTGCCCTCGGCCATTTTGGCGGCATACAGCAACGCTTTTTGTCTGGGCAGGCCGCAGGCCACGCCGCCGTCCGCCAGCGCCTCAATGAACAGGCACGCAAACGCCGGTCCGCATCCGGCCACCGCGCTGCCCGCGTCAATGAGCCGCTCCTCCAGACGGTCAAGGGTGCCGGCCCCGGACATCGCGGCAACAAAACGGTCCAGCTCCTCGGGCGTGACAAGGCTGTTAGCGTCGTACAGAATCATCCCTGCGCCTGCCGCGCATGGCGTATTGGGCATGATCCGGATAACCGGGTACATCCCGCCGGACAGTTCCCCGATTCGCTCAATGGTCAGACCGGCGGCCATTGTGACCAGAACAAAGCGGCCGGAACGCTTTGCCAGAACCGGTCCGATTTCCGACAGCAGCTCGCGCATCATCTGCGGCTTGACGCCGAGAAAAATGTATTCCGCCTTTTCCGCGGCGTCCGTCACGCTCCCCGCCGCACAGCCCAGCGCTGATGCCAGTCGTTCCGCTTTTTCCGGGGTGCGGTTGGACAGCAGGATTTTTTCGGGGGGCGTGTTCTTTACGGCGGCCTTCGCCAGTGCGGAACCCATTGCGCCGGTCCCGATAAAGGACAGTGTATATTGACTCATTTTTTTCACCTTTCCGTGTCATCCGACACATCTGTATTTTTCATTGCTTCAGCGATTTCACCCTGAAAACGCTCCCAGACGCTGCCCTCCGGCGGCAGCCGGAAACACAGCGTTTTTCCGGTTCCTGGATGAGGCAGCGCCAGCGAAAAGCTCCACAGCGCCAGCGGACCGTTTCCGCCGCCGTACTTTCCGTCCCCCAGCAGCGGCGTTTTGCGGCTGGCAAACTGTACCCGGATCTGATGCGTGCGTCCCGTGTGCAGGCGCACCAGCACCAGCGACGTCCCGGCGTCCGCCGCAAGCACCTGATAGGACAG
>CAMWSZ010000106.1 GCA_947177005.1 uncultured Clostridia bacterium
TATAGGGAATATGCTCCCGCTCCATCAGCTTGGCATTTCCGGCCAGCACCGTCATACCGTCAATCACCGCCTGGACACCATGCCCCGCGATTTCCTGCACATCGGTAATACGGCTATTGTCAATTTTTTTACCATAGGCTTTTTGGATGGACAGCGAGATCGGATGATTGGAATAGTCCTCCGCATACGCCGCCAGTTCCAGAAGTTCCTCGTCCGTCATGCCATTGGCTTGAATTTCTGTGACAGCAAAGGAGCCTTTTGTCAGAGTGCCGGTCTTATCGAATACCACTGTTTCCGTGTAGGCCAGCGTCTCTAAGTAGTTACTGCCTTTTACAAGGACACCGATTTTGGATGCGCCGCCGATACCGCCGAAGAAACTAAGCGGAATGGAGATCACCAACGCACAGGGGCAGGAAATCACCAGGAAGGTCAGCGCCCGGTAAATCCAAATGCTGAACGCCTGCCCCGTCACCAAAGGCGGCAGGATTGCCAGAGCGAGGGCAGCGAACACCACCGCCGGTGTGTAATAGCGGGCAAATCGGGTGATGAAGTTCTCCATCCGCCCCTTTTTGTCACTGGCGTTCTCCACAAGGTCAAGGATTTTCGCAACAGTGGATTCTCCAAATTCCTTTGTGGTCTGGATGGTCAGGATGCCCGTCTGATTGATACACCCGCTGATAACCTCCATCCCAACCTCCACCTCACGGGGCATGGATTCTCCCGTCAGAGCCGATGTGTCCAGCGTGGAACTGCCCTTGATGATCGTACCGTCCAGCGGGACACGCTCACCGGGTTTTACGATGATGGTATCACCGATCTGCACATCCTCCGGTTCAACTTGAACCAGCTTGCCATCCTTCTCAATGTTGGCATAGTCCGGGCGAATATCCATCAGGCTGGTGATGGAGCGGCGGGACTTGGAAACGGCGTAGGACTGGAACCACTCGCCCACTTGATAGAACAGCATAACGGCCACGCCCTCGGAATGTTCTCCCAAAATCAACGCGCCGATGGTGGCAATCGTCATAAGGAAGTTTTCGTCAAAGACCTGTCCATGCAGAATGTTGGCGATCGCTTTCCATACAATATCCCAGCCAATTACAGCATAGCAGACCAGATAAACGCCCATCTCGGCCCAGCCCTCCAGAGGGAGCAGACCGCCAGCGATGAACAGCACCGCCGCCACAATGATACGGGCCAGCAAGTGCTTGTGCTTTTTTGTCATGTTAATACTCTCCTTCCTGCAAAAACACCGGCTACCTGACGGCAGCCGGTGTTTCGCATCATTACGCCTTGACCGTCACATCCGGCTCGATCTTTTTGATGAGGGCCTTGGCCTCGGCCAGCACCGCGTCAAACTTCTCGTCCGGGGCCTCCAGCACCATCTTCTGGCCCAGGAAGTTGACGGCCACGCTGGTCACGCCGTCGATCTTCTGAACGGCGTTCTGGATTTTGTCGGCACAATGGCCGCAGTCCAGGTCCATGAGTTTAATCGTCTTTCTCATAGCAACAAGTTCCTTTCTTTTTTGATGTGTTGTCGTTGGTTAGACATAGCTGAAACGGTTAAATGGCTGTTTAATCGTTTCGCCTTGCAGTATAGCCATCACGCCCTGTCAAGTCAATGGGTTTTGCCGCGATATTCCCCTTTGGAGTACAAAACCTCCTGATTGGATTCTTTACCAAATACAAAAAACTTTTTGGATAAAAAACGCTTCTGAATGGAGCGGACAAGAGAAAACATTGTCGTTTATAATAACCCTCGGTCAAAGCCAATTCCCCACCGGGGGAGGGTATTGATACAGACAATAGGAAAGAAGGGATCATTTTGCGTAAGGAGCAATTTGACATTACGGGTATGACTTGCTCCGCTTGTTCGGCCAGAGTGGAAAAGAGCGTTGCCAATCTCCCCGGCATCCAGGAGGTATCCGTCAATCTGCTGAAGAACAGCATGGTGGCCTCCTACGATGAAACTGCGCTTGGTACGGCGCAGATCATTCAGGCGGTGGAAAAAGCAGGCTATGGGGCTATCCCCAAGGCTGGGCAAAACAAACCGACCGCCGGCCAAACAACTGCTTCCGCCCCTGCCGGTAAGCCAGCGGTCAGCACCGCACAGGCGGAGTATACACAGATGAAGCGGCGCTTGCTGCTGTCCGCCATCTTCACCATACCACTTTTCTACATCTCAATGGGTCACATGATGGGGTGGCCGCTCCCCAGCGGTCTGCTGGGAATGGAGAACGCCATCACCTTTGCGTTTACCCAATTCCTGCTGCTCATTCCTGTGGTGTTCGTTAATGCGAAATACTACCGCATGGGATTTAAGACCCTGCTCCATGGTTCACCTAACATGGATTCTTTGATCGCCATCGGCTCCGGCGCGGCCATCGTCTATGGCATCTACGCCATCTTCAAAATAGGCATTGGTTTTGGGCATGGAGATTTGGAAACGGTACACAGCTTTATGATGGACTTGTACTTTGAATCCGCCGGAATGATTTTGACCCTTATCACGCTGGGCAAGACATTGGAGGCCCGCGCCAAGGGTAAGACTTCGGACGCCATCACCAAACTGATGAACCTTGCACCCAAGACCGCCACTGTGGAGCGGGACGGTATGGAACAGCAGATTCCTGTGGAACAGGTGCAGCAGGGCGAAACGTTGATCGTCAAGGCTGGCGAATCTGTTCCCGTGGATGGTGTGGTACTGGAGGGCTTTTCTTCGGTGGACGAATCTGCCCTGACCGGTGAGAGCATCCCAGTGGAAAAACACGTTGGGGACACAGTGATTGGTGCGACCATCAACAAGTCCGGCTATTTCAAGATGCAGGCCACGAAGGTGGGGGATGATACAACCCTGGCGCAGATCGTCCGTTTGGTAGACGAGGCCACCAGCTCCAAAGCCCCTATCGCAAAGCTGGCTGACAAGGTTGCCGGAGTATTTGTGCCGACTGTTATCGGTATCGCCCTTGTGTCGGCGGCAGTCTGGCTGGCACTGGGCTATGGTGTTGAGTTCGCCCTGTCTATTGGGATTTCTGTCCTGGTGATCTCCTGCCCCTGCGCCCTGGGGCTGGCAACGCCCACCGCTATCATGGTGGGGACGGGCAAGGGAGCCACAAACGGCATCCTGATAAAATCTGCGGAGGCCCTGGAAACTGCCCACAACATTGACACCGTGGTACTGGATAAGACCGGCACGATCACCCAGGGTAAGCCGGTAGTGACGGACATTTTGTGTGGGGCTGGAACTGACCGCTTAGGGCTGCTGCAAACTGCCGCATCATTAGAAAAGCTGTCAGAGCATCCTTTGGCAGACGCCATTACTGCCGAAGCAAGGAAAGCAAAGCTGTCCCTGTTCCCGATAGAGAATTTCCAGCAGATTTCCGGTCAAGGCATCTTGGGCCGGGTGGACGGCGAGATTTGTCTGGCTGGCAACCGCCGCATGATGGATGCCCACAACATCACAGACGGCGAACTGCTGCACTCCGGCGAGACACTGGCCGCAGGAGGTAAAACGCCGCTGTTCTTCGCCCGCGCCGGAAAGCTCATAGGTGTGATTGCCGTGGCTGATGTAGTCAAGCCCACCAGCGCCCAGGCTATCCGGGAGTTATCCAGTCTCGGTATTGAAGTGGTTATGCTCACCGGGGATAATGCCAAGACTGCCCAGGCAATCCAGCGGCAGGTCGGCGTAGATCGGGTGGTGGCTGAGGTATTCCCCCAGGATAAGGAAAAGGAGATCCGCCGCTTGCAGGATAGCGGCAAAAAAGTAGCGATGGTGGGGGACGGCATCAACGATGCTCCCGCACTTGCCAGGGCCGATGTGGGTATTGCCATCGGAGCGGGAACAGATGTAGCCATCGAATCCGCCGACATTGTGCTGATGAAAAGCGATCTGCTGGATGTGTCTACGGCGATTCAGTTGAGCAAGGCCGTCATTCGTAACATCAAGCAAAATCTGTTTTGGGCGTTTATCTATAACATTATCGGCATCCCTATCGCTGCTGGCGTGTTCTTCCTGTCCTTCGGATGGAAGCTCAATCCCATGCTGGGTGCGTTTGCTATGAGTTTCAGTTCCATCTTTGTTGTGTCCAATGCACTTCGGCTGCGGTGGTTCCGCGCAAAGCACAGTTCATTCCCGGACAACCGCCAAGCCGAGGTGATTATGGAAAATACTTATCAAAAAGGAGTGTCTCAAAACATGGAAAAGGTACTGTTTATCGAGGGTATGGTCTGCGGGAGCTGCGTCAAGCACGTCCAAAAGGCACTGGCAGAGGTTGCAGGTATCCAGGATGTCCTTGTCGAGCTGGAAAGCGAAACAGCCAAAGTACAGTTGTCTGAAAACGTGTCGGATGATACGCTGCGGGCGGCAATCACAGAAGCCGGATATACTGTAGTCAGCATCCGGTAAGCCGTGAAAGCCAAACGGGGCGATGTAGCCCACAAGCTGAAAATTGCGCGGGGCCAGCTGGACGGTATTCTGCAAATGATTGAAGAAGATCGCTACTGTGTGGATATTTCCAATCAGATCATGGCAACCCAGGCCCTGCTCAAAAGTGCCAATCAGCAGATTTTGCAAGCCCATATCCGTAGTTGCGTCCGAGAGGCACTGCAAACCGATGCCACAAACCCCAAACTGGAAGAAGCGTTGAAACTACTGGAAAAAATGGCGCAGTAATTGATGGGAGCGGAAAGATAAATAGCTTTCCGCTCCCTATTTCTATTTGGATTGTAAAGTCTGCGATTTGGAGCGGACAAAACGTACCCCAATTCGCTATACTTATAGGCGGTTAGACATGGCAAACAATTAAGGAGGTGCTGCTATGAAACAGCAAGCTGACACAAGAACAAAACTGCTGACCAAAAGCCCGTTTCCCTTGATGGTGGAACTGGCAATTCCCGCTGTCCTGGGCATGGTAGTCGTTGGACTTTACAACATGATGGATTCCATCTTTGTCGGCCAGATGGTGGGCGATGTGCAGATGGGGGCCGTTTCCGTGTCCTATCCCTTTACTCTTATCAACGCCGGTTCTGCTGCCATGCTGGGCGTTGGCTCCGCTTCAGTGCTGTCCCGCGCCATTGGACAGAAAGACCAGGACACCGTAAAGAAGATCATGGGCAATCTGGTGGCGATGGTGCTTCTGCTGTCCGCAATTTACACCGTGAACGGCATGGTGTTCACCCGGCAGCTTTTATCCCTGGCCGGAGCCAGTGACAACATCCTGACCTATGCGGAGAAATATCTGCGGATCGTGTTCGCCGGTTCTTTGTTCGTAAATTTCTTCCAGAGTGCCAATATGGTAATCCGTGGAGAGGGACAGCTTAAAAAGGCCATGACGATCATCGCCAGCGGAGCTATCCTCAATATCATCCTGGACCCAATTTTCATTACGATTCTTAAACCCTACAATATGGGTATTGAAGCGGCAGCATACGCAACGATTCTCTCTCAGTTTATCCAAGCCGCCGTGACGCTTTGGTATTTCAGAAAGAAAAGCCCTAATGTAAAGATTGGGCGTGTCCGTATTGATGGAATCCTGCTCCCGCAAATCCTCTCTGTGGGTATTTCCGCCCTGTTGATGCAGGTCCTGACCTTGGTGCAGCAGACGGTGATCTACCGCGTGTCCTCGGTCTATGGAGGGGAAACATCACAAATTCTGCTGGGGGCCGCACTGCGGTTTTGGAATTTCTCTTTTGTACCGCTGTGGGGCATTAGCCAAGGTTTCCAGCCCGCTGCTGGCACAAACTACGGTGCAAAGGACTATGACCGGGTGAAAAAGCTGACAAGTGTTTTCATTACTGCTGCAACGGTGCTGTCCCTCCTGTTCTACATCCCGGCAGAACTGTTCCCGGACAAGGTGCTTTCTATGTTCATTACAACGCTGGGTGTAGCCGCTTCGGGAGCGACTAACTTCCGCATCATGTTCAGCACCTACGTCTTGCAAGGCAGTTTCCTGATCGCCGTTACCTTGTTCCAATCTTTAGGTAAAGCAAGCAAAGCCACATGGTTGGTGTTGTTCCGGCAGATCATCCTGTTTATTCCGCTGTGCGTTTTGCTGCCGATGGTGGGTGGTATGGGTGTCCGGGGCGTCTGGCTGGCGATTGCTTTGACAGATGCAATTCTGGTCATTATCACGATTGCTATGATGCTCTCAGAGTTCCGCAAAATGCCGCCAACGGCCACAGTAAAGCAGTAAGGAGGACTATATATGTACCTCTGCAACGGCAAAATTGGGAACAGCTATCAAATTGCCGATATTGAGCTTCCAATCAATATGGAAAAGCGGCTGGTGGCCCTGGGCATGACTTAGAGAACCTCTCTTACAATTCTGAACAGCAAAAATTACGGTGTTCTGATTGAGTACACTGGCAGGCATCTTGGGTACTGCTGGTTTTGGACAGCTCAACGCCTTTTGTCTGATGGTATTCTGCCTGCTCTATATTCCTTGCGCAGCGGTAGCTACTCTAGCTGTTCTGGTGAGGAATATTGCACTAAGTAAATCAAAATTTTGCCGATGCCCTCTTAGTCAATAGAGAGCATCGGCATTTCTCTGTTTGCAACGGCTAACTAAAAGGTATATAATACTGATTGGAGTGAAAAACCTACCGAATGGAGCGGTCTGCAATGGAGAAAAAATATATAATAAAGAATGCCAGGGAGATCCTGGCCCAACAACTTGAAAACCTTGGAGCAACGGAGCAAACTTCGATGAATGAAAGCCCTATTACAAATGCCAGGGGATTGTCCGCAGCTATTCCAAAGGACAGCGAAGGATATTGCACTGTTTATAAGATGGACTGCTCTGACGGCCTTGGACTAATGACAGTCTACCAAGTCTATCCGGGTATTCAGCTTATTTACAATGATTTTGAAGCGGCAAGCTGTGAATGGGATAGTGCGATCAGCAGCGATGTTCTGGAAATCAACCATTGCCGGGAAGGTCGGGAGGGCAGCCGTTTATTAAGCGGCACCTGCTTGTATCTTGGTGAAGGTGATCTGTCAATTCATACTATGGATAACTGCGCCCCGGAAATGACATTCCCGCTGCGGCACTATCGTGGAATTACCGTAGCACTCAACTTAAAACTTGTATCGGAGCATCCCCCGGAAATCCTTTCTGAAACAGGAATTGACATTTCTGTTTTCAAAGAGAAATTTTGCGCTAAAGGCGACTGCTTTATCATGCGGGCCAAGAACGAAATTGAGCATATCTTTTCAGAATTGTATTCTGTGCCAGAGCGTTTGCAGAGGCCGTATTTCAAATTAAAGGTGCAGGAACTACTCTTATTTTTAAGCATGGTGGATGTGGCCGAGGAAAAGCAACGCGAATACTATACCTCACCCCAAGTTGAAATTGTGAAAAAAATCCATAAACGGTTAATCTCAGATTTGCAGGATCGGCCTACGATTGAGGAACTTTCTAAAGAGTTCCTTATTAACACGGCCACGCTGAAAAACACATTCAAAGGCATCTATGGACAGCCTATCGGCGCTTATATGAAAGAGTACCGCATCAAGCAGGCGGCAGTTCTGCTCCGCCAAACACAGGACACGATTGTAGAGATCGCAAATAAGGTCGGATATGAAAATCAGAGCAAATTTGCTACTGCGTTCCGTGATGTATTGAAAGTTGCTCCCGCAGAATATAGGAAACAAAACATCAATGAGTGCCACCATTGAAAAGTAGCCAGTGGGCAGGGTATTCCTTACCCACTGGTTCTCACTTTATATTTTAGTTTTCGTTACTTGTATCCATCATTTCATGTGCCATAGCGCGTATTGCAATCAAAATCAAGCGTCGTCCCTGCTCTGGACAGGCCCGGTATAGTCCAGCGATCTCTTGGATTTCAACTTCCATCTGTTCATCGGCAGGATCAAAAACAGTGTCAAAAGAAACGCCAAGTGCCTTTACCAGATTGAACAGCACTTCAAAGGATGGATTTACGTCTCCTTTCTCAATATTTGCAATGTGGCGGGAAGAATAGCCGGACCTGTCTGATAACTGATCTAATGTAAAGCCACGGCTGTTCCGAGCTGTTCTCAAACGAGCGCCCAGCTCCTTTAGATTCTTATTCGGCATGATTATTCATCTCAACCATATTGTATCGTTCCTATATATTCTTTGGAATATCCTTATACTTCTTATTAGCAAGAATTATCATTCCTGTCTCTAGCTACATATACTAAATAGCCACAAATTTAATCGCACAATGTCTGTCAGGTAAGCTGCCAAAAAAATTCTTGGTACGATAACAGCCCTAGTCTCCCTCAAACCGGAACAATACATACATATAAGAAAGAAGTTTCTTTCAATACAACAAAACGCCGGACGCTCACTGCGAGTATCCGGCGTTTTGCTGTGTCGAAAAATCGGGAATCCTGTCGGTTCATGCGGGTGTCGCTCCCCACCTGACCTCCATTTCTGTTCGTATCCCGCAAACCACCTTACGAATGAAATGGAGGAATTACCTATGTTTGACCCTAAGAGCGATTACGCTCTGAATAAAATGGACCCGGAGGCCATTGTCTACCCCAGCGCCACCGGCGTACATATCCGGCTGACCCGTGAGAACTTCGCCAGCGAGGAGGAGTTCCGTTTCTGGAAAGATTTTTCCGATGGTGACTA
>CAMWSZ010000107.1 GCA_947177005.1 uncultured Clostridia bacterium
ACATCACCAACGTCTACAAGCTGCCCTGCGTGGTCGCTATCAACCGCTTCCCCCTCGACACCGAGGCCGAGCTCAAGCTGGTTGAGGACAAGTGCAAGGAACTGGGCGTCAACGTGGCTCTGTCCGAAGTGTGGGCCAAGGGCGGCGAGGGCGGTATCGCTCTGGCAGAGGAAGTCATCCGTCTGTGCGAGCAGCCCAACGACTTCACCTTCTCCTATGAGCTGGATGCCTCTATCAAAGAGAAGATCGAGGCCATTGTCACCAAGATCTACGGCGGCAAGGACGTTCTGTTTACCGCCAACGCCGAGAAGCAGATCAAGCAGCTCACCGAGCTGGGCTTTGACAAGATGCCCATTTGTATGGCGAAGACCCAGTACAGCCTGACCGACGATCAGACCAAGCTGGGTGCGCCCACCGGCTTTACCATTACCGTCCGCAACGTCAAGGTGTCCGCAGGCGCGGGCTTCCTGGTTGCGCTGACCGGCGACATCATGACCATGCCCGGCCTGCCCAAGGCGCCCGCCGCCGAGCGTATCGACGTTGACGCCACCGGCAAGATCTCCGGCCTGTTCTGATTCACCCCTTCCGGTTACAGTCCCGGCGGCCCCCGCCGCCGGGATTGCTTTTGCCGGAGAATTGTCTGAGAAAAGAAACCATAGAAAGAAAGTAATACATCATGGCTGGCTATATGACCTACTGGCCCCAGGACCGGATTGCCGTCCTGAAAAAAGCCGGTGACACCGGACCGATTCAGGTGGCGTTCGGCAGCCTCCACACCAGAATGCCCACCATTGCCTCTGTTCAAGTGGGGGATATCCTGTATCCCATCACCTTCATGGACGGCACGATCTGTGTAATGGCCCGTCTGCCGGTGGAGAAAAAGGAGTCCGCGTATGACTACCTTGTGCGGGAGCTGGGCAACCAGCGCGGCGCGCTGGTGCCGGACGGCGTGGACGAATTCGCCTATTACGGCACCCCCATGAAGCCCCATAAGGAGCATCAGGAACCCTTCAACTGCTGTTCCCAGCACGCGGTCAGCGGGACCCGCGGCTCCTCCATTGAACCCCGTCCGCTGCCCAGGGAGCTTTTGCCGGAACTGCGGTTCGGCCCGAAGGGCAAGGAAAAGGGAATAAAATTCAATCAAAAGGGCGCGGTCGTAACCAGCTGCCTCAACTTTACCCGGCGGCTGGACAGCAAAACCTTTGAGATTTTTGAAGCCTTGTTTCAAGACGAGGCATAATTGCATAAAGGAGACTACTATAATGGATTTCGCACAGGCTTCCTGTACTGAGTTTGTAACCGTTCTCGCGTCCAACGCTCCCGTTCCCGGCGGCGGCGGCGCGTCCGCTCTGGTGGCCGCAATCGGCACCGCGCTGGGCAATATGGTCGGCTCCCTCACCGTGGGCAAGAAAAAATACGCCGAAGTCGAGGAAGAGATCATCGCCCTGAAGGCAAAGTGCGACAGCCTCCAGAAAGAACTGCTGGAGCAAATCGCTCTGGACGCCAAGGGCTTTGAGCCTCTGGCAAAGGCTTACGGCATCCCCAAAGACGACCCCAACCGTGACAAGACCTTGGAAGAGGCCACCATGGTGGCCTGCCAGGTGCCCATGAAGATCATGGAGCTGTGCTGCCAGTCGCTGGACGCCATTGCCGTGTTCGCCGAAAAAGGCAGCCGGCTTGCCGTCAGCGACGCCGGATGCGGTGCGGTGTGCGTCAAGGCCGCCCTCCAGGCCGCAAGCCTGAACGTGTTCATCAATACCAAAACCCTCAAAAACCGTGAGGCCGCCGAAGAGATGAACAAAAAATGCCTCGGTATGCTGGATCAATACTGCGCTCTGGCAGACAACATTTTCGAGACCGTAAAGGCCGGATTTTTTAAGTAAGAAAGGGATAGACAACAATGGCTAAACTGTTATTAGGGAAAGAAGTCAACGAAAAGCTTAACGCCCGCATCATCGCCGACTGTGAGGCCCTGAAAGCGAAGGGCGTCAACCCCACGATGGGCATTGTCCGCTGCGGCGAGCGTCCGGACGACCTGAGCTATGAAAAGGGCGCTGTCAAGCGCGCCGAGATGCTGGGCGTGGCCGTGGAAAAATTCGTCCTGCCCGAGGACGTCAGCAAGGAAGAGCTCATCAAGGTCATTCAGGAGATCAACGCCAACGATAAGATCCACGGCGTACTGATGTTCCGTCCCCTGCCCAAGCACCTGAAAGCCGATCAGGACGAGATCTGCAACCTCCTTGACCCCCGCAAGGACATTGACGGCATGACCGACCTGTCCAACGCCGGTGTGTACATGGGCAAGCAGCTTGGCTTTGCGCCCTGCACCGCCGAGGCCTGCATGACCATTCTGGACCACTACGGCATCGACTGCACCGGCAAAAAGGCTGTTGTGATTGGGCGCAGTCTGGTCATCGGCAAGCCCGCCGCCATGATGCTCACCGCCAAAAACGCCACCGTTACCGTCTGCCATACCCGCACCAAGGACGTTCCCGCCATTGCCCGGGAGGCCGATATCATCGTATCCTCCGCCGGTGTGCTGCGCAGTCTGACAAAGGAGTATGTCCGTCCGGGCCAGGTGGTCGTGGACGTGTCCATTAACTGGGACGCCGAAAAAGTCAACAGCAAGGGCGGCAAGGGCGCAATCGCCGGAGACGCCGTGTTTGAGGAAGTGGAGCCTGTCGTGGAGGCGATCACCCCGGTTCCCGGCGGCGTGGGCTCCGTGACCACCAGCATCTCAATCGGCCATGTGGTGGAGGCTGCCAAGCGTTCTCTCAGTTAACAGGAGGTTTTATGGCTAACTCTAAGGACAGCGGCGGGATTATCCGGTCCTTTCTCGCGGCGTCTGCGCTGGCCTGCCTGATTGCCGCGGTCCTCGCCCCCGACCGGGGGAATATGCTCAGCGGCCTGATGCAGATTCTGATGTCCCCCTCCCAGCTGACCACCGATTACTTCCTGATTGGCGGCGTCTCCGGCACCTTCTTCAGCGTGGGACTGGTGGGCGTGATCTGCGTGATCATGATGTATCTGCCCGGCACTACCGTCAAGGGCAGTACTATCGCCGCTTATTTCCTGACAATGGGCTTCTCCTTCTGGGGAATCAACGCGCTGAATATGCTCCCGTTTGTGCTGGGTGTATTCCTCCACTCCCTGGCAAGAAAACAGCCCTTTGCAAACTTTGTGGACCTGGCGATGTTCGCCACCGCACTGTGCCCCCTGGCCAGCGAACTGCTGCTGCGCTATCCCAGCGACGCGGAAATCCATGGAATTACGGCTGGCAGCGTGGCGCTGGCGGTGATCGTAGGCGCTGCGGTGGGCTTCCTGACCCCCGCAATGGCCGGGCATTCGCCCAACGTCCACAAGGGCTACGACCTGTACTCCGCCGCACTGCCCGGCGGCCTGCTGGGGTTCTTCCTGGCGGCGCTGCTGTACAAGACCGCCGGGTACACGGTTCCCGCCATTGAGGCCCATTTGGGCGGCAGCCGTCCCGAGGTTGTGTGGACGTTCTGCATCGTCTTTTTCGGACTGTGCATTGCCGCCGGTTTCCGGCTGAATGGAAACTCTTTCAAGGGCTACGGCAAGCTTCTTCAGGATACCGGCCATAAGGCCGATTTCACCGCCAAATACGGCCCCGGCTTGGCAATCATGAACGTGGGCGTATACGGTCTGATGATCGTCGCATATTACATCTTCGTGAACGCTATTATGGGCAGCGCCCTGAACGGCTTTAACGGCGTCACGCTGGGCATCGTGTACTGCATGGTCTGCTTCGGCGCGGCGGGCGCGCATCCCGGCAACGTTTGGCCCATTATGATCGGATACATCGCGGCAAGCTTTGCCGCTACCGCCCTGGGCGGCCCCTTCGCCGTCAACGCGCAGGCCATTATGGTCGGGTTATGCTTCGCCAGTGGTCTGGCCCCCATTGCGGGCGCTTACGGCTGGTGGGCCGGAGTCCTTGGCGGCGCGATGCACTACGCATTGGTCACATCCGTGCCCGCTATCCACGGCGGCTTCTGCCTGTACAACGGCGGCTTTACAGCCCTGTTGGTGGCGGTGATTCTGGTGCCGCAGCTTGAGATGTTCTGCAAAACCAAGGAGCAGCGTCTCGCGGGCAAAAAGCAGTAAAAGGAGGATATCTGTTTATGACAAAACAAGAAATGCGGGCTGAGATGGCCCGGCGGGTCAAGAACCTGTCACCTGTGTACTGCCGTGAGGCCGATGAAGCAATCTGCCGTGTGATCCTACAGGCGGAATGCTATCAAACCGCTCAGACCGTTTTCTGCTATGTCGGAACAGAGCGGGAGATCGATACCTCCCGGTTGATCCATATTCTGCTGCAGGACGGAAAAAAAGTGGCTGTGCCGCTGTGCCGGGCCAAAGGCTTTATGGAAGCCCGCCAGATCATGGGCATGGGCGACCTGGTTTCGGGACAGTACGGAATTTTGGCGCCGCGTCTGACGTGTCCGGTAGTGGAGCCGGAGGAAATTGATCTGGCGCTGGTTCCGTGCAGTACCGGGAACGCAAAGGGCCAGCGGCTGGGCTACGGCGGAGGATACTACGACCGGTATCTGCCGAAAACGAATTGTCCAAAGCTGCTGCTGTGCCGCCGCCATTTGGTCAGGGACGATATCCCTATGGAGGAGCACGACGTAAAAATGGACTTTCTTGTAACGGAGCGGGGGATCGAGCCCTGCCGCGATTAAATTGCCAAAGCAGGCGGGGCGGAGCTGTAAAAACAGCATCCGCCCCGCTTTTTTATTCCTCTGTCAAATTTTCGATACAGACGTCAATCTCTGTATATACCTGCCGCATCCAGGCTTTCCATCGGGGTTTGTCGAAGAGATTCAGATAGGGGCCGTTCTCACCGTGGAAATCGGGGAGAAGCTCCTCCGATTCGTCCGGAAGAAATTTCCACCATACATTCCCCAGGTTCAAGGAGGTTATGTAGTTCGTGCGAGGAGATTCCGGCAGCAATTTTGCAATCCGCTTTGTGGCCTTCACATCAAACTCTCCGCCCGCACTGTTCAGATATATGCCATAATATAACCGCCACTCCATAACAAAATCAATGCAAAGCGTCCGGTTTCCATATTCCGCTATCACATAAGTAAGAAAAGGAGAATTTTTAAAGCAGGGCCTTTGGCTGTACTTCAGAGCATTCTCGTCGTAATCATATTCCAACAGCTCCAAACGGTTTCCGATGTATCGTTTGATCCCGGAAAATATCCGGCGCAGAAGATCCGCCTTGGCCTCTGTCAGCGCATTTGCGATTGCCTGCGCGCTTTCATAGCTGGCCCGGGATGCGCCGACCATATTCTGTATCATGTCCATATAAACATCCTCCATACGGTTTGCGAGCTTATCGATCAATTGTATGTACTGCCGGATTATTTCCGACACGGCGGGCACCTTCCAGGCGATTTTTCCGCACTCCACCAGCCATGCCCGTACATCACAGCGGAAATCCCGGGTGGTATAATTGAGAGAATTGTCACCGCCGGTACTGTATTCTGACGGTTCGTGCCCGTCCAGCGTCAGATAAAATACCAGATTGTTCCCGGACCGGGAGGCGGCATAGTCCGCGTAGCGCTTGACTTGCAGCTCCTGATCCGGCGCATGGATTTTGATTTCAAAGGGATAACAGAGGTCTTTTCCCAGCAAAAGCAGGTCGATTTTTCCCGCGCTGCACGAATATTCCCGGAAAACCTGCACCGGAGTATCCGGATACTTCTCATCTATGACAAGCCTGAAAAATTCGCGCAGAAATCTGTCCCCCATGCCGTGGCTGCCGTCCGGATTGAGCAGCTCATACAGCAAATGATTGTGGGTCTGCACCTCCTTGGTCTCGATCTCCAAAACGCTGAAAATATTGAAGCCGCCGCCGCTCCGCCGGAGCTGTTCCCGGCGAATCTCCAGCAGTTTTTCCGTCTGCTGAAGCAGAAGCCGTACCGCAGCAAGGTCTGACATCCTGCGCTCCTCTCTCTTTCCTGAAGGAAAAATTTATTTTTTGTTTCATTCCGGACTTGACAATTTCCGCCTTGAATGGTATGCTATCCAAGGTGTTCAAATATGTACAAATTGGTCACTGCTGGGTGCCATCCCGTCCATTAGGTTGTGTCCCTGCAGTCTTTATTTGCACTGGACCAACAAAATTGTAGGAGGCATCAATTATGAATACTGGCACTGTCAAATGGTTCAACGCGGAGAAGGGCTACGGCTTCATCTCCAATGACGACGGAAGCGGCGATGTTTTTGTTCACTTCTCCGCCATTCAGGGAACCGGTTACCGCACACTCAGCGAGGGACAGAAGGTTACTTATGAGGTGGAACCCGATCCCAAAAACAGCGCGAAGCTGCGTGCCGTCAACGTAACCGCCATCTGAGCCACACCAAAAAAACGCACCCTTCCAACAAAAGAGGGTGCGTTTTTTGACCGCAGAAGACACCCGGATATTTCATGCGCGGAACGGAGAAAAGGAAAAATAAGAAAACCTTCAATTTTCCGCCGTTTCCGGTTTTTCCGACATCGTCCGCCTGACATGTTCTTTAATTTTCCCGAAGGTCTCGGCGCTGAGGTCGTGCTCCACCTTGCAGGCGTCCGCGGACGCGACGTCCGGACTGACTCCCAGATAGATAAAAAAATCTGTCAGGATCCGGTGCCGCTCATAGATGCGTTCCGCAATCTCCGCCCCGGCGGGCAAAAGATGAATCCAGCCGTCGCTGTCCATTTCGATGCAGTTGTTCTCCCGCAGCTTCTTCATCGCTACGCTGACACTGGGTTTTGAGTATCCCAGTTCGTTGGCAATGTCAATGGACCGCACCATCCCACGCCTCTTTGTAATCATCAGAATCGTTTCTAAATAGTCTTCCGCCGATTCGTAAACGTGCATCCCATTCGCCCCTTTCCTTTTTGGCAGGCGCGGACTCCCCCGGACGGCCTGCCAGCTCCCTCAAAGAGGGAGCCTTTTTGTTTATTTGTCCAAATACATCGCCGCGGCTGCACGGAAGGTCATATAGCAGTCCAGCTTTGCAGCAATTTCAAAGGGAGAGTGCATGGCCAGCACCGGTACGCCCGCGTCGATTGTGTCAATGTTCCGGTTCGCCATAAACATAGCCACCGTACCGCCTCCCCCGGCGTCTACCCTGCCCAGCTCAGCCATCTGCCAGACAACACCGCTGCCGTCCAGCACGCGCCGCACATGGGCCACCAGCTCCGCTGAGGCGTCCGACGCCTCACCCTTGCCCTGACGCCCCGTATACTTGCACAGCCCTACGCCGTAATTAAGCAGTGCGCTGTTGCGCTTCTCGTATACGTCGCTGAAATTGGGATCATAGGCCGCCGTCACGTCGCAGGACAGACAGAAGGATTTTTCCAGGCACGCCCGGACCGGTACGCCCTGACTCTCGCATAGGTCCTCCATAAACGTATCAAACGCCGCCGTCTCCATACCGGTCACGCCAATGGACCCAATCTCCTCTTTATCCGCCAGAACGCACACCGCCGTTTTGCCGGAAAAGTCCTGTAAATCCAGCAGGGCCCGCAGAATCGCGTAACCGCACACACGGTCGTCATGGCCGTAGCCGCCGATCATACTGCGGTCCAGGCCCACGTCCACGGCGGGGAAGGCGGGCACTGCCTCCAGCTCCGCCGAAATAAAATCCGCCTCGGTAAAGCCGTATTTTTCGTAGAGACGCTGCATCACGGCCAGCTTGACGCGCTCCTCGTCTTCGCCCGCAAAGGGTACGCTGCCGGCCAGCAGATTCAACTGCTCGCCCTTGATGCCCTCGGCCAGCGTCTTTTTATCCTGCTCCCGGCTCAAATGGGGCAGCAGGTCGCTGATGACCAGTTTCGGCTCATCACCGTCCCCGACGGCCACGTCAACAACCGTGCCGTCCCGCAGGGCCACCACGCCCCGCAGCTCCAGCGGCACTGCCACCCACTGGTATTTTTTGACGCCGCCGTAATACCGGGTTTTCAGGTACGCCAGCTCGCTGTCCTCGTAGAGCGGGGAGGGCTTCAGGTCCAGCCGGGGACTGTCGATATGGGCCGCCGCAATCTGCGTCCCCTCCGACAGGCTCTTTTCTCCAATCACCGCCAGCAGCAGCATTTTGCCCCTGTTGTTCACATAGACTTTATCCCCGGCCTCCAGAGACATCCCCCGTGTATAGGGACGAAAGCCCCGCGCTTCCGCCAAGCGCACGCTCTCCCGCACGCATTCCCGTTCAGTTTTCCCTGCATTCAGAAACGCTTTATAGCCGTCACAGTAGGCGTTCATTGCGGCCCAGTCCGCCTCCGGCAGACGGTCATATCCGTTTTCTTTGCGGAAAAGTATTTTTTCACGCAATTCTTTTGCGTTCATAACAATCATCTCCTTTTATGCTTGGAACAGTTTAGTATCAGCCAAACTCGGTGTAGTATTCCGACAGATCTGCTTTCAAACCGGGAAAGTATTGTGATTCTACTGGCTCATAGAAGGTTCCGTCAGAAAGAAAAGTCAGGGTTTTGCCGGCGAAAGAAAAAACAGAAAATTCCTTTGCTGCAAAATCAATTTGCCAGAACTCCTGCACGCCTATCCGAAAATA
>CAMWSZ010000108.1 GCA_947177005.1 uncultured Clostridia bacterium
CGAGATCCCCCGCGTCCGCGAGGACTACGGCTATCCCCCGCTGGTCACGCCGTCCTCCCAGATCGTTGGTACGCAGGCCGTGATGAACATTATCATGGGTGAGCGGTACAAGACGTTCACAAAGGAGTCCCGTGCGGTGCTGAAGGGCGAGTACGGCTCCCTGCCCGGCAAGGTCAACGAGAAGGTACGCGCAAAGGCCGGCATCAAGCCGGAAGAAGTCATTACCTGCCGTCCCGCCGATCTGCTGGAACCGGAATTGGAGAAGTACCGTGAGGAGTACAAGGACATCGCAAAGTGCGAGGAAGATGTGCTGAGTCTGGCCCTGTTCCCGCAGGTAGCGCCGAAGTTTTTGGCGTGGCGCGACGGTCCCCACGACGAACCCGCCGCCGCTCCCGCGCCTGCCGCCCCCGCGGCAAAGCCCGCTGACCCCAATGCCGTCCGCGAAATCTACGTGGACGACAGAAGTATCTGATGCATTTAACGCGGCACAGCCATTGTCGGGCTGTGCCGCGTTTTTTATGTATTATTTCTCAATTTTCACTGTTCCGGGGGAGGTTTCCGTGCATTTGCTGCGGAAAAACTCCTCCATTAACTTTACCATATACCACGTGTCCCGCACTCCCGCCGTCTCATAGCAGGAGTGCATCGCCAGCTGCGGCAGGCCAACATCCACACATTTGACGGAAACATGGGTCATAGCGATATTGCCCAGCGTACTGCCGCCCCGCTTGTCCGAACGGTTAGAGAAGTATTGGAGCGGCACCTCTGCACGGGCCGCAACCGTCCGCAGCATGGCAATGCTCAGGCCGTCGCTGGTATACTTCTG
Source organism: uncultured Clostridia bacterium (assembly GCA_947177005.1). Taxonomy (GTDB): domain Bacteria; phylum Bacillota; class Clostridia; order Oscillospirales; family Oscillospiraceae; genus Pelethomonas. The sequence continues at coordinate 827 of CAMWSZ010000108.1, forward strand.
CCCGGCGTGGGACTTGACCACCACCCCTTCATTCATGCAGGTGCAATTATTGGGGTCCGTATGTTCGGGGTGGTTCGGGTGAACGGCGTGGGCGTTGTCGGCGCTGACCATGAAGCTAGACGCCAGCGCCCGCAGATAGTCCTCTCCGCTCCTGCCGAGAGCCAGATTGATCCGCCGCAGAACGTCCTCCAGAAATGTGGACGCCGCTCCCTGTTTTGTCCCGGAACCGACCTCCTCATTGTCGAAGCAGGCCAGCACGCTGACCGTCTGCGGATGTCCTCCCGCCAGAAAGCCTTTCAGTAGGGAAAAGACGCACTGCTGGTCATCCAGGCGTGGGGAGGAGACGAATTCGCTGTTGCAGCCCCAAACGGCGGGGCGGTCGCGGTTATAGAGATAGAGGTCGCTGCCCATGATCCGCTCCTCACTAACGCCCAATTCCTCCGCAATCAGTTTTTTCAGGGTTCCGTGCGCTTTCCCGGCAAAAAGCGGCAGCAGATCGACCTGTTTGTTGAACGCAAATCCATCGTTGACGGCGCGGTTCATATGAATGGCAACGCTGGGGATCAGCAGCAGGTCGCGGTCCAGATTCACGAGCGCGGTTTTGATGCTGCCGTCCTCCTGTGACAGCAGCACGCGCCCCGCTGCGGACAGCGGACGGTCCAGCCAGGTGCTGCAAATCATGCCGCCGTAACCCTCGGTATTCAGACGGGTATATTCAGCCGTTTCCAGCTCCGCCCTTTCCTTCAGCCGGAACAGCGGCGAATCCGTATGGGCGGCGGCAATCTGAAAACTGTAGTCCCGCAGGTCCGTCCCCAGACGGAACGCAATTACACTGGAACTGTTGCGGCGGACGCAGTAGGCGCGGCCCGGCTCCAGCGTCCACGGCGCGCTCTCCGGCAGTTCTGTAAAGCCCTGTGCCTCCAGAGCTTCTGTTATAGAAGCGGCGGTGTGGAACGCCGTAGGGTTTTTCTGGATAAAGGCAAGCATTTCTTCGGTCAGTTTTTGATACATTGGACAATTCCTCCATTCATCAATTGCGGTAGCATTATAGCATGACTGCTAATTTTTCACAACAACATTTCACGGTTGCAATCTGCGGGAAATTCTGTTATAATTTGCAGGCAAAAGAGGGGGGATAGAGCTATGAAAAAGATACTGATGATTAACACCGGCGGCACATTTTCCTCCCGTCCGGGACCCCACGGCCTGACGCCGCAGATGAGCAGTGAGGAAATCCTGGGTCATCTGGGAAAGGGAAGCACAGATGTACAGTTGGACCTGGAGGACTACTGTTCTCTGGACAGCGCGAATATCCGTCCGGAGGACTGGTGCCGTCTGTCCCTGCGGATCGGGGAGGTGATCGCCGTCTATGACGGCGTGGTCCTGATCCACGGAACGGATACGTTAGCATATACGGCGTCAATGCTGTCCTTTATGCTGCAAAACCCGCCCATTCCCATTGTCCTGACCGGCAGTCAGCTGCCGCTGGGCGCGCCCATGTCCGACGCCGCCGACAACTGTCTGTGCGCGATAGAAATGGCGTCCAGCGGAATGGGTGGGGTATTCGTGGCCTTCAACCGGAAAATCATGCTGGGCTGCCGGACGTCCAAGGTGCGGACCATCAGCTTCAATGCGTTTGAGAGCATCAACTATCCCAATGTGGGCGAGTTCAACGCTTTCGGCCTCCAGCTGAACATAAGACATGATTTTGTGTCGCCCTTTTTCCGCATCCAGACCGACTACTCCGACCGGATCGCAGTTTTGAAGCTGTTCCCGGGAATGGACCCGGATATTTTCCGGTTTTTGCAGGAGCACGGCTACGAGGGAATTTATATTGAGGGCTTTGGTCTGGGGGGAGTACCGTTCCTCAAGGGCGATTTTACGGCGGAAATACGCCGGGCGTCGGAGGCCGGACTGCCGATTCTAGTGGGCAGCCAGTGCCGCTACGAGGGGAGCAACCTGCGGATCTATGAGACCGGCCAGCGGATTTTAGAGTGCGGCGGCATCCCCGTTCACAACATGACGCAGGAGGCTGTTGTCACAAAGCTGATGTGGTGCCTGGGCCAGACCAAAAAACGAGAGGATATTTTGCGGCTGTTCCAGCAGAATCTGGTGCAGGAGGTCAGTTTTCTGTGAGAAAAAGACGGGAAGCTTCTTCCCGCCTTTTTATTACGCTCTTCAATCCGCGGCAAATCCCGGATTTCTGCCCGGCAGCCTCAGATACCCATTTCTGCTTTTACTTCTCCGAAGCATCTCACAGCGAAATCCAGATCTTCTTTCGTATGTCCCGCCGAGACCTGTGTCCGGATTCTGGCCCGTCCCTGCGGGACCACCGGATAGCTGAATCCCACCACATAGACGCCCTTTTCCAGCATCCGCGCCGCGAACTCACCCGCAGTTTTAGCGTCGTAGAGCATGACGGCGACAATCGGATGACTGCCGGGCAGTACGTCGAAGCCCAGCTTTCCCAGCTCCTGACGGAAATACGCGGTGTTTTCATGTACACGGTCCCGCAGAGCGGTGGAAGCGGTGAGCAGCTCCAGGGTTTTGATGCTGGCCGCACAGATCGCCGGCGCCAGCGTGTTGGAGAACAGATAGGGCCGGCTTCTCTGCCGCAGAAGGTCCACGATTTCCTGACGGGCCGCGGTGTAGCCGCCGGACGCGCCCCCAAGCGCTTTGCCCAACGTGCCGGTAATGATGTCCACGCGCCCCTCCACGCCGCAGTATTCCGGCGTTCCCCGTCCGGTAGCGCCCATGAAGCCTACGGCGTGGCTGTCATCCACCATAACCAGGGCGTCAAATTCGTCCGCCAGGTCACAGATGCCTTTTAAATCGGCAATATAGCCGTCCATGGAAAACACGCCGTCTGTGGCAATCAGTTTGATCCTGCATCCGGCGGCGTCCGCCGCTTCCAACTGCGTGCGCAGATCTGTCATATTGTTGTTTTTGTAGCGGTAGCGTTTTGCCTTGCACAGACGGACGCCGTCGATAATAGAGGCGTGGTTCAGCTCGTCGGAGATGACGGCGTCCTCCGGTCCCAGCAGCGTCTCAAAGAGGCCGCCGTTGGCGTCGAAGCAGGAGGAGTAGAGAATGGCGTCGTCCGTCCCCAAAAACCGCGCCAGCTTTTCCTCCAGCGTCTTATGGACCGACTGCGTTCCGCAGATGAAGCGCACCGACGACAGTCCAAAGCCCCATTGATCGTAACTGTCCTTGGCGGCGGCAATCAGTTCCGGATGATTTGACAGTCCCAAATAGTTATTCGCGCACATATTGACGACATCCTTCGCCGCCGTGGTGGCCACCCGGGATTGCTGCGGGGTGGTCATAATCCGTTCGCCCTTCCACGTGCCCGCCTCCTGGATCGACTCCAGTTCTTTCCGGTATTTTTCCAGCGCTGCTTTCATGACAATCCCTCCTGTTTCGTCCAATCCAAAATAACTTTTCCGGACTTTCCGCTGTTCATGGCGGCAAAGCCCTCCTCAAACTGCGTATAGTGGAAACGGTGGGTGATAACCGGCGTCAGGTCCAGACCGCCCTGCACCATATAGGACATCTGGTGCCAGTTGTCCAGCTTGCGCCCGTAGATACCCTGTAGGGTCAGACCCTTGCAGATGATGCTGTTCATATCCATTGGCACGGGCTTGTTGGAGATGCCCAGCAGGCTGATTTTCCCGCCGTTGCGCATGGCAGAAATCATCTGCGTAAGGGCCGCGCCGCTGCCGCTCATTTCCAGGCCGATGTCAAACCCCTCCACAAGCCGCTGCTTGTGCATGATCTCGTGCAGGTCCTCTCTCTGGGTGTTGACGGCGGCGTCCGCGCCCATTTTTTTTGCCAGCTCCAAACGGTAATCGTTGATATCCGTCACGACGACCCGTCTGGCCCCGGCGTACTTGCAGATTCCGGCGGCGATGATCCCAATGGGACCGGCCCCGGTAATCAGCACATCCTCGCCCACAAGATTCCACATGAGGGCGGTATGGGCGGCGTTGCCGACGGCGTCAAAGAAGGCCACCACGTCCTCCGGAAGATTGGGGTCGATCAAAATGACGTTGCTTTCCGGGATACAGACGTACTCCGCAAATGCGCCGTCCCGGTCCACGCCGACGCTCTGGGTATCCTTACACCACTGGATATTGCCGGTATGGCAGTTGCGGCAGTGCCCGCAGGTGATATGGCCCTCGCCGCTGACGCGCCGTCCGACGCGCAGGCCGGTGACGCCCGCGCCGGCGGCGGCAATCTCCCCCACGTACTCGTGGCCGATGACCATGGGGGGCCTGATGTGTTCGACGGCCCAGGGGTCCCAGTTGTAGATATGTACATCTGTGCCGCAAATAGCGGTCTTATGCACCTTAATCAGTACCTGACCGGGACCCGGTTCCGGGATGGGGACCTGCCGCAGCTCCAAGCCTTTGCCGGGGGCCGGTTTCACCAGTGCGTCCATAAGCTGGCTCATAGTTGTCCTCCTATAAAACACAAACTGAAAAAATATTGTATCTGTGATGTGGACAGTATAAGCCATTTCCGCCGGAATGTCAACCCCGCATTTGGGAGAATTTTTCTATTAATCCGGGTCGGAGGGGAAACGGATGCCTGCCGGGCGGCGGGCCGCCGTCAGTACGCTGCTGACCTCCAGCGAACGCGCCAGCGCCCTGTAACACGCCTCATAATCCCGCTCCTGCATCTGCTGCCGGAAGGCCCGGAATTCCATTTCCATACGGTGCTGCGTCTCAGTATGGTACGTCTCCTCCGTGCCGTCGTTCAAGTGCAGCGTCACCTCGCCGCAGATGTTGGCGGTGGTATTTTGCAGCAGATATCCCTTTGTTCCCTGCACGATGCACCGGCTGGGCGAACCGCTGTCCTTTGCGGCTGCGCTGATTACCTGGAAATCTGGATACTGCATCCAAAGCACGCCGCTGGTATCAATCCCGCGGTCCATGTTGGCATGATACACCACATCTTCCGGCGCGCCGAACAGACCCAATACCCAATGGATATTGTACAGATTCAGGTCCATTAGTGCGCCGCCGGCCTGTTTGGGATCGAAAACCGGCGCGGTTTCCCCACGCTCAAACGCCTCGTAGCGGCTGCTGAACTGGCTGAAATTACAGTTGACCAGCTTGATTTTCCCGATACGGTGGAGCTGTGCCCGCAGCGCTTCATAGTCCGGCTGATACAGAGTCGTAATGGCCTCGTACAGAAACAGCTCGTTTTTCATCGCCAGATCCGCTATTCGTTCGGCCTCCTCCAGATTGACCGCCAGCGGCTTTTCCACAATCACATGTTTCCCGGCCAGCAGCGCAGCTTCCGCCATGCTGCGGTGCGTGGAATTCGGCGTTCCGATATAGACGGCTTCGGCGCTGGTCTCCGCCAGCATCCTGGAAAAATCGGTAAACACCGCAGCGTTTTTACACATTGCCGCCAGCGTCTCCGCTTTCCCGGCGCTTCTGGGTGTCGAACAGATTGCGGCAACTTCCCAGTCCCAGCCCTCCAGAAAGGGCAGAACCTCATTCACAATCAATCCGGTACCGGCAATCGCTAATTTCATAACAATACCTCCATAAAAATTTAAATTTATTTCGCGCCCTTCAGCGTATTATACCATATACTGCACAGGCTTTCCAGCGGGAGAAAAACGGTTTTCCTACGCCCGGAAAAATTTTCCCCGGCGAACAAACGGTTCCCTTCCGGCGCATTTTTTTATTGACCTGAGCGGAATTTAGGGGTATACTGAATAAGCAGTACTGGAGGCTTGGTGAAGGAGGTACGTTATGGGGAATGATGAGAAAAAAAAGGAGGGCGGCGTCCTGCCCTTTTACGGCGCCGCCGCTGCATGGGTACTCTATGCCCTCCTGTTTGACCTGTACCGCGTGAGTCACTTCGTTTTTGCCGGACTGTTGTCGGTGGGGGTCTTTATCCTGCTGGAGACTGTCTGCGCAAAAGAAGAACCAGATATTGAGGTCACAATCAAACCGGGAACAGAGAATATAAAGAAAGAAGATACAGGAAATCCTGAGCTGGATAAGATGATCCGCGACGGCCAGATGGCTGTCAGCGAAATGAAGCGGCTGGACAGCAATATTGCCGACCCCGAAATCTCTGCCGGCATCCGCCGGCTGTCCTCCACCTGTGAGCAGATCTTCGCGCAGGTCAGGGATAATCCCGATAAGCTGCCCCAGATCCGTAAATTTATGGACTACTATCTGCCTACCACCCTCAAAATCCTCAACGCCTACGACCGGATGAACGCTACCGGCGTCAGCGGAGCGAACATTGACTCCACCAAGCAGCGGGTGGAGAATATTATGACGACAATCGTCACCGCCTTCGACAAGCAGCTTGACAGCCTCTTCGGTTCCGACGCCCTTGATATCTCCACAGATATCTCCGTCATGGAATCGATGCTGGCGCAGGAGGGGCTGGCCGGAGAGAAAATGGAGGCGGAGACTTTGAAAAACGGAGACGGGTCCGATATCAGCCTGGAGCTGTAAATGTATTCTGGATTCCATGCGGACAGCAACACTATTTTTCATTCAGGAGGTACTTTACTATGGAAAAAATTTTAGCGGCGGTAAGCCTGGTCCTTTCCGCTGCCGAGACCGCACTGGGCGCAAAATGGCTGGCCTGTGCTGCGGAGGAGCGCGAACCAAAACGCATTTTCTACGGCATCGTTCTGCTGATTAACGCGGTGATGCATATAACAATGTCCTTCGATATCCTGTCGAGGCCCGCCGGCATTGAGGACGGGGAGTGGGACGATTTTGACGGTTTCGAGGACTGACAGAAAGATACGGAGGATACTGCCATGAGTGACGCAGAAAACATGATGCCTGAACTGACCCTCAACGCGGACGCCGCAAAGGTGGAAGCCCCCCAGCTTACCCTCACCCTGGACCCGGAACCGGTACCCGCCGTGGAGGAGAAAAAACCGGCGCAGCCGCAAATCGACGACAGTATGCTGAGCGAGGCGGAGAAAAAACAGGTTGACGAATTTGCTAAAAAAATTGATATCTCCGATTCCCAGCTCGTGCTTAATTACGGCGTCGCCGCGCAGAAAAACGTGGCGGGCTTTTCCGAGAGCGCATTGAAGAACGTCCGTACAAAGGACTTGGGCGAGGTGGGCGACGCACTGTCGAATTTGGTCACAGAGCTGAAAAATTTCGGGCAGGAAGAGGAAGAAAAAGGCAAAATATCAAAGTGGTTCAAGAAAACCACCAATAAACTGGATACCATGAAGACCCAGTACGCCAGGGCTGAGGTCAACGTGGATAAAATCGCCCGTGAGCTGGAGCAGCATCAGGTGGTGTTGATGAAGGACATCGCCATGTTCGACCAGATGTATGAGATGAACCTGAAATATTACAAGGAACTGACGATGTACATCATCGCCGGGAAAAAACGGCTGGCGCAGGTGCGGGCCGGGGACCTGGAGGAACTGCGGTTAAAAGCCGAACGCACCGGCGCGGCCGAGGATGCACAGGCATATAATGATCTGGCGCAGATGTGTGAGCGGTTTGAAAAGAAGCTCCATGATCTGGAACTGACCCGTATGGTGTCCATTCAAATGGGCCCACAGACCAGAATGCTGCAAAATAATGACACTATGATGGTGGAGAAGATCCAGACCTCCCTGGTGAACACTATACCGCTGTGGAAAAGCCAAATGGTGCTGGCGCTGGGCATGGAGAACAGCCGGAAGGCTACCGC
>CAMWSZ010000109.1 GCA_947177005.1 uncultured Clostridia bacterium
CAAAAAGCGCAAAAAGTGAGGATCTTTCCTTGGCGGGCATGACAAATCATAGTTTTAACCGTAGTTGGGAAGAGTCGAAGTTCAAAATCGAGCTTGACGGGGAACAGAATATTCCTTATTTTTACATGGAAAAGTCTCATGCGATAACTTTTTGGAAAGAGAAGTTGGATAAAGCGAAGGAATTTACCCTTCAGGCGCGGAATGACAGCAAGCGAAACGGCGTTCTAATTGAAGTTGCAGCCCAGCATCCTTTGGAACCTGACGGAACTCCGGGAGTAGAATTTGCCAGGCGTTTGGACTTGGGGTATAAACTGTATGACGAATATCGCAGGAAGAATATGCGCTGCAAGCTCTATGTGCCAGGAAGTTTACATATGTATAAAGGTGTAGTGGATAAAGTTCCGCTCAGTGAAGCTGGCCGAAAATACCTGATAGATAAGGGGGTCTCCCCCGAGGATATTTATGGGGAGGACCAAAATGTAAAGTATCGGGGCACGGATGGCGTTTACAACTCTGCCGATGAGTGCTTTGTTGCGTCACAGATTTGGAAGGATGAGGGCTTTTCTGAACTCTGCTGTATCTGCTCTCCAATACAATCTATGCGTAAAACAACACACTATATAGCATTTGGGGCATTTCCAGCTGTTTTAACCTGCCCCTCTCCGGAATTGTTTCATGATTATGTATATGAGATGCTTACCGCTTTGCCGTACGTTCTGTATGAAGATCCCTATCTTGATCCAAAGGAATCGAAATTAGCAAGAAAGCACCGGATGGATCGTAAGCCTGGTTTTGCGAATGCGCAAGATACTGTAGAATAATGGGAAACACTTTATTGCCTTAATTTTTCCCTCCCTATGTCGAAAAAGCCTGGATTCTCATGGAAGAGAATCCAGGCTTTGAAAGAAGCGGGAAAAATGGGAGAGGCGGTTTATTACACTCGCTTCCGTTTTTTGCATGGCAGTTCTGCTGACGGACTGCGCTTATTTTTTACTGGCCCGGTACAGGAATGTGACGATCTGTCCTCTTGTGCAGACGGCATCCGGACTGAAGGTATGCTCTCCGGTTCCGGAGGCGATGCCCTGCGCGGCGACCCAGGCGACAGCCTGCGCATAGTAGGCGTCGTTTGGCACATCCGTAAAATTGCTGTTATTTGCGGTGGTGGGAGATCCAGCTTTCCGATAGAGGAAAGCGGCCAACTGGCCTCTGGTCACAGCCTCGTCAGGACTGAAGGAGGTTCCGGAGACGATGTTCTGTTCCGCGGCCCACAACACCGCGTCATGGTAATAGGCGTTGTCCTTGACATCGGTAAAGGGGTTATTTTGGTTCTTCGGTTTGGGGGACCCGGCGGACCGCCAGAGCAAGGTAATGGTTTGGGCCCGGGTACAGTTCTGATCGGGGCTGAAGGTGGTCTCAGTGGTGCCGGAAGCAATCCCCTGCTGTACTGCCCACTGCACGGCGTCGTAATAATAAGCCTTGGCATCCACATCGGAAAACTGGACAGCCGGGGCACTTGGGGTTTTGCCGGCAGCTGTGCGCTCGGATACGGCAGGCTGTGTACTGGCCGTATTTTTGCTGGCAGCGGGCTTACTGTCCGGGACGCTGCTGCCTGACGGCTGACGGGTGGTGCTCTTGAGGAGCGTCCTCAATTCGGCCGTAAGCTTCGTAGCGGCCTCTGCGGAGACCGTGCCGCCGTCCAGCAAGTTCTGCGCCTTTTGGATACAGGCATCAAGGGCCTCATTTTTTCCTGCACAGGGGCTGGATTTTGCCTCGGCAAGCAGCGTGCGCAGCACTGCAATGACCTGTTCCGGAGCCTTCTCCGCGGCCAGCTTCTCCAGACCTTTTACGCCCTTGAGCACGCTTTTTGCAGTTTCACCCGCATTTCCGCCGCTTTTTTCTGCCAATCCCTGCATCGCGTTTTTGGCCAGCTTACTGGCATCATCAAGATTAAACATGGAACGTACCGCCTTTCTTTATATAAGGTCAGTATAACACACTTTACTGCTTGTGTCGAGAATTATTTCCAGATTTTTAGAAAATCAGCCGTTTACCTCCGGCAGCCGGGCCAGGGATTTGGCGATATCTTCATCCGTGGGGACGTTATTGGTCATCTCGCCGTTGTGGAACTTCTCATACGCCACCAGATCGAAATAGCCGGTACCGGTAAGGCCAAAGAGTATGGTTTTTTCCTCGCCGGTTTCTTTGCACTTCAAAGCCTCGTCGATAGCCGCACGGATAGCGTGACTGCTTTCCGGCGCGGGCAAAGTACCCTCTGCCCGGGCAAACAGCTCAGCAGCTTCAAAGACGCCGGTCTGTGGGACAGAGCGGGCTTCCATATAGCCGTCGGCGTAGAGCTGGCTGAGGATACTGCTCATGCCGTGGAAACGGAGGCCGCCGGCGTGGTCGGCGGAGGGGATGAAGCTGCTGCCCAGGGTGTACATCTTGGCCAGCGGGCAGACCATACCGGTATCACAGAAGTCGTAAGCGTATTTGCCGCGGGTAAAGGAGGGGCAGGATTCCGGCTCTACGGCAATGATGCGGTAATCGGCTTCACCGCGCAGCTTCTGGCCCATAAAGGGCGCGATCAGGCCGCCCAGATTGCTGCCGCCGCCAGCGCAGCCGATGATGATATCCGGCTTGACGCCGTATTTATCCATAGCGATTTTGCTCTCCAGACCGATGACCGACTGATGAAGCAGCACCTGATTGAGCACGCTGCCCAGCACATAGCGGTAGCCTTCGTTGGACACGGCGGCCTCCACAGCCTCGCTGATGGCGCAGCCAAGGGAACCGGTAGTACCGGGGAATTCGGCGAGGATCTTTTTTCCCACCTGTGTGGTTTCGGAGGGCGACGGCGTAACGCTGGAGCCGTAGACGCGCATGACCTCGCGGCGGAAGGGCTTTTGCTCATAGGAGCACTTGACCATAAACACCTTGCAGTCCAGGCCCAGATAGCTGCACGCCATAGACAGGGCAGTGCCCCACTGTCCGGCGCCGGTTTCGGTGGTAACGCCTTTCAGGCCCTGCTTTTTGGCGTAGTACGCCTGCGCGATAGCGGAGTTGAGTTTGTGGGAACCGGAGGTATTGTTGCCCTCGAATTTGTAGTAGATTTTAGCGGGAGTGTCCAATTTTTTCTCCAGGCAGTAGGCGCGGACCAGGGGCGACGGACGGTACATCTTGTAGAAGTCCCGGATTTCCTGCGGGATGTGGAAGAGTGGGGTATCGTTGTCCAGCTCCTGCCGGACCAGCTCGGCGCAGAAGACGCCTTCCAATTCCTGCGCGGTCATTGGCTGGCCGGTGCCGGGGTTGAGGAGCGGGGCGGGTTTGTTTTTCATATCCGCCCGGAGGTTGTACCAGGAAGTGGGCATTTCGTCCTCGGAGAGGTAGATTTTGTAGGGAATTTCGCTCATGACTGTATACTCCTTTTCGGTAGATTGGGACAAAGAAAAACGTCTCTGTCCCTCATTGCTGGGACAGAGACGGAAAAAAATCGTTCGTACTCTGCGGTGCCACCCGGCTTGACGTCTTTGACGTCCACTTACTGCGCACAGACATGCGCTGGTTTTGGTAACGGAGCGCCGCTCCGGCGTTGCTACTGGCGGTCTGAAAGACGGCGTTGGGTCAGCCCTCGAAAGCCCATTCCTCCGGCCCATCCCCGCCGCGGTTCCACCCTGCGCGGCTCTCTGAAGAGTACCTGACCGGACTACTTACACTTTCTCAACGGTTTAGGGGGATTATACCGCATCTAAGGAGTTCTGTCAAGGGGGAAATTGAGCGCCGCAGCGAAGCGCGGGGATTATGGTGCAGACAGTCTGACCGGGTTATCGTTATTCATATTTCCGTCCCACCACGTAAACCGGACCGAACAGTCCGCCGAAAAAGGCCGGGAAAAACAGGAACAGTTGGATAAACGGCGCCGCATATTCCGTATATTCCACCGGCGCCAGTATCAGCGCAATCCCATGCAGCACCGCATACGCAGGAATCCAAAGCGCCATTGTTACCGCACACCAAATCCGCAGGGCGTGCAGGATATGGGGCCAGTTGCTGTTGTTGAAGCGGACGCCGGGGACATTCATGCGGAACGCGCCCTCGCTGTAAAAATCGATGCGGTACTGGTCGTAAAAAGTGGGCAGCTTTTCTGTAGCAAGGAAACAGAAATGGATGCCGAACACTGCCGCCAGAAAGGGTGGAAGCACCATAAATACGACAGCCGGATCAAACAGCAGCCGCCAGAAAAGCAGTGTTTCCGCCATTTCGCAGAGCAGGCATACGGCATAAATCCGTCCCCAACGCCGGCGGTTTTGCCGCTGGGTTTCCTCCTCCTGCTTCGTGAGCTGGACAACCACGCTCTGTACCAGCTGTTCCGTCTCCTGCGCGTCCGGTTCGTCCCGGATGTACTCGCCGCTCAGCAGTTCGGTGACGGACACGCTCAAAATATCCGCCAGCGGCTGAAGCAGCGAGATGTCCGGCAAACTCAGGCCGCGTTCCCACTTGCTGACGGCCTTGTCGGAAATAAACAGCCGGTCCGCCAGCTCCTTTTGTGTCATGCCCCTCTCTTTCCGCAGCCGCGACACGAACACACCGAATTTTTCGTTGTCGATTCTGAACATCATGTATGCACCTCCTTGCCGGAATGATACATGCAAAGGCGTCATTTGGCAACCGACTGGCAGTAGAGTTCAGTATTTGCAATGGTTTCCGGGCGCTACTCCACCTCCAGGTACGGCCTTGCCAGTCCAATGGAGATACGTGTACCCTTTCCCGGCTCGGAATCCGCGGTAATGGTGTGCCCCAGCTTCCGGCAGATCTGCCTGCACAGATACAGTCCGATCCCTGTGGAACGCTTATCGGCCCTTCCGTTGCAGCCGGTAAAACCGCGCTCAAAAATCCGGGGCAGGTCTTCATAGGCGATGCCCACGCCGTCATCCTCAATGAGCAGGAAATCCATTTCGGAGCGGACCGTCACATGCCCGCCGGGCGAATACTTGACCGCGTTGGACAGGACCTGCTCCACCACCAATTGCAGCCATTTTTCGTCGGTCAGGACGGTCATGCCGGTTTCCCGCAGGTCAACCGACACTTTGCCCCGGATAAACAGCGGCGCGTATCTCCGCACGGCCTTCCGCAAAATGGTATCCAGCGGATACTCCCGGATCATGTAATCGGAGGACGCGCCGTCCAGGCGCAGGTAGCTCAGCACCAGTTCCACATACCGCTCCACCCGGAACAGCTCTGCCGACAGTTCCGCTCCGCGTTCGGTGTCGCCTTCCTGCAATATCAGGCGCATTGCGGCAATGGGGGTTTTGATCTGATGAACCCAAAGCGTATAATAATCGGTTGTTTCCCGGCGCCAAGCGTCGGACGCGGAGGTGACGTCCCGGCGTTCGCGGTCCAGTTCCTGAAGCAGCTCGTGATAAACGGTTTCCTTTGGCCCGACGGCTTCGGGCAGCTGATCCAGCAGGAGGGAGGCGCGGCCCAGCAGGCTCTCCAGCAGGCGGATTTTCCGGCGGTAGCGGATAAAATCCACGCAGGTCCAGACGCACAGAGCCGCCGCACAGAGCAGGCCGCCGTAACCGGCGGCCTCCACGGGCAGGTCGTAGAGGAACAGCACGAACGCGAACATAGCCGTACACAGCACCAGCAGCAGCAAAAACCAGATTCGTTCTTTCAGATATCCACAGATAATTTTCATAGCGCACCGTCATGCAATGAGGTAACCCAGCCCTTTTTTGGTATGGATAAAGTGTTCCAGACCGATTCCCTCCAGCTTCCGGCGGAGGCGGGCCATATTGACCGTCAGGGTATTTTCGTCCACAAAGCTGTCGGTTTCCCAGAGCTTCTGCATCAGGGTATCCCGTGAAACGGTGCGGTTTTTGTGTTCCAGCAGCACTTGCAGAATCCGGTATTCGTTCCGGGTCAGTTCCAGACGTTTTCCGTCATAGGAGAGGGTATTGTCGCCAGTGTCCAGCACAGCGCCGCGGTGTTCCAGCAGGGGCGGGGCGGCGCTGAAATCGTAGGTCCGGCGCAGCAGGGCCTGGATTTTTGCGGCCAGCACCTCCAGATCAAAGGGCTTTGGGATAAAATCGTCTCCGCCCATGTTCATCGCCATAACGATATTCATGTTGTCGGAGGCGGAGGACAGGAAGATAATAGGCACTTGGCTGAGCCGCCGGATCTCGCCGCACCAGTGGTAGCCGTTGCGGAAGGGGAGGCCGATGTCCAGCAGGACCAAATGGGGGGAAAAGGCGGAAAATTCCTCCAAAACGCGGGTCAGATCCTGTGCGCGCCGGGCCTCCCAGCCCCAGGAGGCGATATATTTCACGATAGCGGAAGCGATGACCTCATCGTCCTCCACGAGAAAAATTCTATACATCATATCAGTCTTTCATTTCCTGTGCGCAGCCGGACGGAAATCCGGGCATTGGGTGAGGGAGTGCCTGACACAGCAGAGGAGCGAAGCCCAAAGGCTCCGCTCCCGGCATATGGACGGCGGCAGATCAATCTTCAACGCCGTCTGTTTCCAGCAGGCCGTAGCCGCCGTTCTTGCGGCGGTAGACGATGCTGACAGCATTATCCATGTTGCGGTAGACGAAGAAGTCATGTCCCAGCAGATTCATCTGCAAGATCGCCTCGTCTTCACTCATAGGCTTTGCGGCGACGTGCTTGGTGCGGACGATCTGGAACTCCTCCTCGCTGACGTCGAACTCAGCGGGGACGGTAGAGACCAGAGCGTCTTGCCGGAGTTGTTTTGCGAGTTTGGTTTTGTTTTTACGGATCTGGCGGTCGATGGTCGAGGAGGCGGCGTCGATAGCGCCTCTCATATCGCCGTCCCGGGATTCCTCCTGAGCGCGGAACAGCGTGCTGCCGCTGACGATAGTGACTTCCACGACGCAGCGGTGGCCTTTTTCCACCGAGAAGGTCACACGGGCTTCGGCGTCCCCATGGAAATACCGGTCCAATTTGGAGATTTTTTTCTCGGCATATTCCTTAATGGAGTCGTTCAGGGCCACCTTTTTGCAGGTAAATGTGAACTTCATAAAATCGCTCCTTTCTTTTCCTGAGGGGTTATCTGTTCATAGTATACCATTTTTTTCCGGGCTTGTACAGAATTATTTTTCAATTTCACCAAATTTTTTTCATGTGCGCTTACATCCGCTCCGGGGCGTCCACGCCCAGCAGGCGCAGGCCATTTTTCAGGACGCTGCGTGTGGCGTTGGCCAATTTCAGACGCGCCGCCAGGAGATTTTCTTCCTCGCCCTTGATGCGGCAGGCGGTATAAAAACGGTGGAAGCAGCCCGCCAGCTCAACCAGATAGCGGTTGATGTGGCTGGGGTCGTAGTCCCGCGCCGCCAGACGCAGGGCTTCACAGAAGAGGGAGAGCTGTTTTATCAGTGCGATTTCGGTTTCACCGGCCAGCAGCGAGGGATCGGCTTCTTTCCTCACCGGATACCCCTCCGCCGCCAGGTTCCGCAGCAGACTGCAACTCCGGGCATGGGCGTACTCGACATAATAGATCGGATTTTCGCTGTCCTCCCGGACGGCCAGGCCCAGGTCGAAATCCATTTGGGTATCGGGTTTTGCATTGAAGAACCAGCGGGCGGCGTCCACCGGCACCTCATCCAGCAGGTCGCTGAGGGAGATCGCCTTGCCGGTGCGCTTGGACATCCGGACGGTTTCGCCGTCCCGCAGGAGCTTCACCAGCTGCATCAAAACGATATCCAGACGGTTTGCGCCGTCCAGGCCCAGGGCGTCCATTGCGCCCTTCAGACGCGCCACATGGCCGTGGTGGTCGGCGCCCCAGACGTTGATGACTTTATCGAAGCCGCGCTTCTCGAATTTATTCCGGTGATAGGCGATATCGGCGGCAAAATAGGTATAAAAGCCGTTGGCGCGGCGCAGGACGTCGTCCTTCAGGTCCAGCTTGGCGATCTCCTTATCGCTCTTTCCGGCTTTGCGGAAATTTTCCTCTAAAATCCGGCTGGTAGCCAGCCACAGCGCGCCGTCCTGTTCATAGGTGTACCCGCGGTCCGCCAGCAGCCGCACGGTCTCGGCCACATAGCCGCTCTCGTGGAGGGACGACTCAAGGAACCACTCATCGTACTCGATTTTATAGCGCTGCAAATCGCTTTTCATCTTAGGAATATTCACTTCCAGGCCGAAGGACGCCAGCGCTTCCCGGCGTTCCTTTTCCGGCGCATCCCGAAAGCTGCCGCCGTGCTTCTCATAAAATTTCTGCGCCAGTTCTTTGATGTCATCGCCCTGATAGCCGTCCGCGGGGAATTCCACCGCCTCTTCTCCCAGCAGGATCTGCAAGTAACGCGCCTCCAGGGAAACCGCGAATTTTTCGATCTGGTTTCCGGCGTCGTTGACGTAGAACTCGCGCCAGACGTCCGCCCCGGCGGCCTCTAGTACGGCGGCGAGGGTATCGCCCAGGACGCCGCCCCGGGCGTTGCCCATGTGCATCGGGCCGGTGGGGTTGGCGGAGACGAACTCCACCATAATCTTCTGACCCTTCAAAGTGTCGG
>CAMWSZ010000110.1 GCA_947177005.1 uncultured Clostridia bacterium
ACCCTTACGCCCAGCTGCTTGCCGGTGATGCGCAGGAGTATGAAGTCGATGACGATCTGTCACAGGCGCCGCTCCCGGTTGTCTATAGTAGAGAGCTCCGGG
The DNA here is from genome assembly GCA_947177005.1 of uncultured Clostridia bacterium. Classification (GTDB taxonomy): domain Bacteria; phylum Bacillota; class Clostridia; order Oscillospirales; family Oscillospiraceae; genus Pelethomonas. The sequence goes on from CAMWSZ010000110.1 coordinate 103, forward strand.
TCACAGCAAACAGACAGTTCCGAGTTGTTGTAGCCGACGACGCACAGGCTTCCGGGTACGGACAGTCCTTTGTGCTTGGCGTATTTCAACGCGCCGGCGGCAAGGGCGTCGTTGGCGGCAAAGATGCCGTCCACGTCAAGGTTCGGGAGCCGCAGCAGATGGTCGCGGGTCTGGTTGATCTGATTGAAGAGACCGACATTTACATCCCCGCACAGCTCCAGTCCTGCTTGCGCCAGAGCGTCCCGGCAGCCCTTGCGCTTCAGATTGGTGCTGACCGTATCCATATCGGTGAGAAACAGGATTTTCCGCCGTCCGGAGGAGACCATTTTTTCCGCTACGGACCGGGAGACCTCGTAGTCGTCGCAGACGGCGCAGCAGATATCCTCGCCCCGGACATAGCCGTTGACCATAAACACGGGCATCTGTTTAGCAGCCTCGCGGATATAGTTGACGCGCTCGGAATCCGGGTCGTCGTCGGCGTAAACGGAGCCGATCAGCACCAGCGCGTCCACCCGCCTGCGGAGCAGGGTGCTCACGGCGATCTGACAGTCCTCATAGCCGTAGCCGCTGCAGCACAGCAGGCAGTTATAGCCGTACTCCCGGAGGCTGCGTTCCAGACAGGCCACCGCCGCCGCCATATACTCATCCGCGGCGTCCGGACAGACCAGCCCGATTGTTTTCAGGGTATTCATCCCCACCCGCCGGGAAAAACCGCTGGGGACATATCCCTTTTCCTCCATGATCTCCCGTACGCGGCGCTTTGTTTTTTCCGCCACGTTGGGGCTGTCGTTAAGCACCCGCGAAACGGTAGCGATGGAAACACCGGCCAGTTCGGCGATATCGTAGATATTCATGACAGCACCCCCGCAATCCTTTTTTTGTAAATCCTTACATCAATTATAATAAACCGTTGCAGCGCTGATTGCAAGATGTGTTTTCTCACAAGATTAAATCACACCTTTTGTATAAAACTACAAAAAAAGCCTTGATCTAACAAATACTATTGACATTTTTTGCCTTAGATTTATAATACATATATGTAAGTCGTTGCATAATAGACCCGAAATCGCTTAAATTATGAATGTAAGATGTTTCAATCGCGTCAGGCGCAGCGGCGTGAAGCAGGCCGCTGTAAGCTGAGACGGGGAAAAGAGCAAGTTTTGCGGCAGCTCTTTTTGACCCCAAATTTGTGCCGGGTGCCGCCCCGGCATGGTGCTTTATTATGAGGGAGTTTATGAAAATCCATTCCGGTGATTCTGTGGCGGTGGCTTTGACGCCCCTGTCCGCCGGAACTGTGCTCCAGATAGAAGGGCAGACCGTGACGCTTTTAGAGGATATCCCGCAGGGACACAAATTCGCTCTTGTGCCCGTTGCCGCGGGCGCGCCCGTTATCAAATACGGTGCGCCTATTGGTGTGGCAAAGGAGGATATTCCGGCGGGAGGCTGGGTCCATATCCATAATATCAAGACCGGTCTGGGGGATGTGCTGGACTATTCCTATGAACCGGACAACGTCCCCCTTGTCCCCACTGACGACGTGCTGTTTCAGGGCTACCGGCGGGAGGACGGACAGGCGGCGGTGCGCAATGAGATCTGGATTATCCCAACTGTCGGCTGTGTCAACGACGTGGCCCGCGCCATTGAACGGCAGGCCCAGCAGTTTAAAACGGGGAGCATCGACGGCATCTTTGCCTTTACGCATCCCTACGGCTGCTCCCAAATGGGCGAGGATCAGGAAAATACACGAAAAATTCTGGCCGGACTGATTAATCATCCCAATGCCGGAGGCGTGCTGGTGCTGGGTCTGGGATGTGAAAACAGTAATATTGATGTTCTCAAGCCCTATATCGGCCAGTGGAACGAAAAACGGGTAAAATTTCTGGTGTGTCAGGAGTCCGATAACGAGATCGCCGATGGCGTGGCCCTGATAGAGCAGCTGGCGCAGTACGCGGGGACCTTCCAGCGGGAAAACATCAGCTGCGGCGAACTGGTGATCGGCATGAAGTGCGGCGGGTCCGACGGACTTTCCGGCATCACCGCAAATCCGACGGTGGGAGCCTTCTCCGACCTGCTGATTTCCAAAGGCGGCACGACGATTCTGACCGAAGTGCCGGAAATGTTCGGTGCGGAGACCCTGCTCATGGACCGCTGTGAAAACGATCAGATTTTTGCTGATACTGTAAAGCTTATTAACGGCTTTAAGGACTATTTTACCAGCCACGGCCAGACCATTTATGAAAACCCCTCCCCCGGCAACAAGAAAGGGGGTATCTCTACCCTGGAGGATAAGTCTCTGGGCTGCACACAGAAATCCGGCAGCGCGCCGGTCTCCGGCGTGCTCTCCTACGGCCAGCGCGTGCAGTGCCGCGGGCTGAACCTGCTCAGCGCCCCGGGCAACGACCTGGTGGCTTCTACCGCCCTGGCGGCGTCGGGGGCGCATATGGTGCTGTTCACCACCGGACGCGGCACGCCGTTTGCCTGTCCGGTCCCCACGGTAAAAATCGCCAGCAACTCCGCTTTGGCGTCGAAAAAACCTAACTGGATTGATTTTGACTGTGGCGTGCTGGTGGAAAGCGGCTCCGTGGAGGAGCTGGGACAGCGACTCTTTGATTTCGTTCTGGAGACGGCTTCCGGCAAAGCGGTCAGGGCCGAGCAGGCCGGGTTCCACGATATGGCGATCTTTAAGCAGGGCGTGACCCTGTAAGAATGGTGAACAGAAAGGCGGAAATTTTCATGAAACAGCTTTCCTATCAGACCCTGAAGGAGGTTGGCTACGAAGGCTATCTGCTGGAAAAAGCCCCGGAACGTGTCCTGCAATTCGGCGAGGGGAACTTTTTGCGGGGCTTTGCTGACTACTTTATTGACGTCATGAACGAACGGGCGGACTTTCAAACGAAAGTGGCGGTGGTACGGCCCACCGCCGGACGGCCCGGCGGGCATGACTGGACAAAAATTATCAACAGTCAGGACGGTCTGTATACCCTCTACCTCCGGGGACGGGAGAACGGAGAAAAAATAGACCGCAAACGGGTGATTTCCTCCATATCCCGGTGTCTCAATCCCTACGAGGAAACAGGCTTCAACGCCATGATGGAGATCGCGGCGTCTGATGATCTGGAATACGTGATATCCAATACCACCGAGGCGGGCATTGTCTTTGATCCCGCCTGCCAGATGAACGACCGGCCTGCCGCCTCCTTCCCCGGCAAACTCACCCAAGTGCTCTACCGCCGGTGGCAGGCGGGTAAGGGCGGACTGGTGATTCTGCCTTGTGAGCTGATCGACAACAACGGAAAAGAACTGCAAAAATGTGTCGGTCAATATATCGAACAGTGGGGGCTGGAGGACGGCTTCCGCGCTTATGTCAATGAGAAATGCACCTTCTGTTCCACGCTTGTGGACCGCATCGTTCCCGGCCGGGTGAAAAGCGCCGCTGAGACGGAAAAAATGGAGGCCGAAAACGGCTACCGCCACGAACTGATTGACGTGGGAGAGATTTTCGGCGTATGGAATATTGAGGGTCCGGCGTGGCTGGAGGAAAAGCTGCCGTTCCGGGCGGCGGGCCTCAACTGCACCATTGTTCCGGATGTCACCCCGTACAAAAAACGCAAGGTGCGCATCCTCAACGGCGCACACACCGGCTTTGTGCTGGGGGCATACCTGGCGGGCTTTGATATCGTGCGGGACTGTATGCAGGATGCGGCGGTGCTGGGCTTTATGAACAGGATGCTCTATCAGGAGGTCATCCCCACCCTGCCCCTGGATCAAAAGGATCTGACGGACTTTGCCGCCGCCGTACAGGACCGGTTCAATAATCCCTTTGTGGACCATGAGCTGATGTCCATATCCCTGAATTCCACCTCCAAGTGGCGTGCGCGGAATCTGCCCAGCCTGTTGGAGTACGTGGAAAAGAAAGGCCAGCTCCCGCCCTGCCTCACCGCCAGCTTTGCCGCTTACATAGCGTTTTACTCCAGCGATATCCAGCGGCTGGACGGGCAGGGTCTGGTGTGCAGGCGGCCCAAGGGCAACGAATATATCTGCTCCGATGACCGCTGGGCGTTGGAATTCTACTATGATCACCGCGATAACAGTCCGGCAGAGCTGGTTCACGCCGTTATGACCAACCAGCGGATGTGGGGACAGGATCTTACTGAGATTTCCGGCTTTGAGAGCGCTGTGACCGCCTGTCTGGAGCAGATCCGCGCACAGGGCGCTCTTCAGGTCATGAAAAATTTGCTGTAACAGAAAGGAACATGTATCATGGAAGCATTTATGGACCGGGATTTCCTGCTGAAGTCCGGCACCGCAAAAATCCTGTACCACGACTACGCGGAAAAAATGCCTGTCATCGACTACCACTGCCACATCAACCCCATGGAGATCTACGAGGACAAACGGTATAGCACCATTACGGAGGTATGGCTGGGCGGCGACCACTATAAATGGCGTGCGATGCGCTCCAACGGCGTGCCCGAAAAGTACATCACCGGCGATGCCTCCCCGGAGGAAAAATTCCAGAAGTGGGCGGAGACCGTCCCCAACCTGATCGGAAACCCCCTGTACCACTGGACCCACCTGGAGCTCCAGCGCTATTTCGGAATTACCGAACCCCTTAACGGGGACAACGCTATGGATATCTACAAAAAATGCAATGATATCCTCGCTCAGCCGGATATGTCCACCCGCGGCATCATCCGCCGTTCCGGCGTGAAGCTGATCTGTACCACCGACGACCCCGCCGATGACCTGCGGGCCCATGAGCTGCTGGCGGACGACCCCGAAGCCCCGGCCGCAGTACTGCCCGCCTTCCGTCCCGACAAAGCCATGCGGGCGGACAAGGCCGATTTTCCCCAGTATGTGGCCCGTCTGGAACAGGTGGTGGGCTATCCCATTGAGAAAATGGAGGACATGCGCCGGGCCCTGCGGGACCGTATCGAGTACTTCGCGCAGCACCGCTGCCGGGTCTCTGACCACGCTCTGGATTACTGCTTCTGCGTTGAGGCGGACGAGGCGCGGCTGGACGGCATTCTGGCACGGGCCAAGTCCGGGAAAGGCATTTCCTGGGAGGAACAGCTTGCCTATCACACCGCCCTGCTGCTGACAGTCGGACAGGAGTACGCCCGCCGGGATTGGGTCATGCAGCTCCATTTCGGCTGCATCCGGGATCTCTCCTCCACCATGTTTAAAAAGCTGGGACCGGATACTGGCTTTGACGCCGCCAACGATGTCGCCAGCGCCGCGGGACTGGCCCGTCTGCTGGACGCTCTGGAGCAGGCAGGCGCGCTGGGCAAAACCATTCTGTACTCCCTCAATCCCTCCGACAACGCTGCAATCGGCAGTATTATGGGCGCGTTCCAGACCAACAGCGGCATCCCCGGCAAAATCCAGCACGGCTCCGCCTGGTGGTTCAACGACCACAAGCCGGGCATGGAGGCCCAGATGACCAGCCTCATGACATTGGGCGTCATGGGCTCCTTTAACGGAATGCTGACCGATTCCAGAAGCTTTTTGAGCTATACCCGCCACGAGTATTTCCGCCGTATCCTGTGCAACCTGTTCGGCGGCATGGTGGAGGCAGGAGAATATCCCGCCGACCTGTCGCGGCTGGGGCAAATGGTGGAGAATATCAGCTACCGCAACACCCTGCGCTATTTCCGGTTTGATGAAATAATCGGTGCATAAAAAAGGAGGAGATTACTATGAGCAGCATTAATGAGGCCATTTCGAAAATCGGTGTCGTGCCGGTTATCAAGCTCAGCCGTCCGGAACAGGACGCCGCGCCTCTGGCTAAGGCGCTCTGCGCCGGAGGCGTGCCGGTAGCGGAGGTCACGTTCCGCGCCGCCGGGGCGGATACCGCCATTCGGCTGATGAAGGAAGCCTGCCCGGAAATGATCGTGGGCGCGGGCACGGTTACCACCAGAGAGCATATCGACGCCACTATCGCGGCAGGCGGACAGTTTACCGTCACGCCCGGCTTTGACCCGGATCTGGTGGCCTACGCACAGGAAAAAAATATTCCCATTTATCCCGGCTGCACCACCCCCACCGACTACCACGCGGCCTTAAAATTCGGCCTGGAGCTGATTAAGTTCTTCCCCGCCGAGCAGTCCGGCGGCCTGGCCAAGATCAAGGCCATGAGCGCCCCCTTCCCCCAGTTCAAGGTCATGCCCACCGGCGGCATTTCCCTGAAAAATCTCGCCGAATATTTGAAAGCCCCTGTCATTGCCGCCTGCGGCGGGTCCTACATGGTCACCGCTGATTTGATCGATAACCAGAAGTGGGACGAAATCACCGCCCTGTGCAAACAGTCCCGCAGCATCGTGGAGGAGGTCCGCAATGGCTGAGTATACGCTGGCCCATGTGGGCATCAACGCGGACAATGCCGAAGAGGCGCTGAAAGCCGCCAGAATGTTTGAAACGCTTTTCGGCCTGACGGTAAAGGAGGGCAACAGCTCCGTTTTCGCCGGAACCGCCGTGGAAGTGATGAAGACCCCCTATAAGGGAACGCACGGACATATCGGTATCGCAACCCCGGACGTGGCCGCCGCCCAGGCGGAGCTGGAGGCGAAAGGCTTTGCATTCGATCCCTCCACCGCCAAGTACAAGGCGGACGGAACCCTGAACGCTATCTATCTGACAGATGAAATCTGCGGCTTTGCCGTCCATTTGGTTGGCAAAAGCGCCTGAATTTGAGGAGGAATATATATCATGGCCAAAGTAGTCACATTCGGCGAACTGATGATCCGGCTTCAGCCCTACAACTACGAGCGTTTTGTCCAGGCCGATCATCTGGAATTTACTTTTGGCGGCGGCGAGGCCAACGTGGCGGTCTCTCTGGCGAATTACGGCATGGACGCGGTCTATGTCACCAAGCTGCCCGCCCACGCTATCGGACAGTGCGCCGTCAACTCTCTGCGCCGCTACGGCGTTGATACCAGCAGGATTGTCCGGGGCGGCGACCGCGTCGGCATCTATTTCAACGAAAAAGGTGCCTCCCAGCGGCCCAGTGTGTGCATCTATGACCGCGCCCACTCCGCGATTCAGGAGGCGCAGCCCGGTGATTTTGATTGGGACGCTGTTTTTGAGGGTGCGGAGTGGTTCCACTTCACCGGCATCACCCCGGCGCTGGGACCCAATGTGGTGGAAATCTGCCGGGACGCCTGCAAGGCCGCCAAGGCCAAAGGAATCAAAATTTCCTGTGACCTGAACTACCGCGGCAAGCTGTGGACCCGGGAGCAGGCCCGGGAGGCGATGAGCGGCCTGTGCCAGTATGTGGACGTGTGCATCTCCAACGAGGAGGACGCCAAGGATGTGTTCGGCATTGAGGCGGAGGCCACGGACATCACCGCCGGTGCGCTGAACAAAGAGGGCTACAAGAGCGTAGCCAAGCAGCTTGCAGACAAATTCGGCTTTGAAAAGGTTGCCATTACCCTGCGCGAGAGCAAGAGCGCCTTTGACAACGACTGGAGCGCCATGCTCTACGACGGCACGGATTACTGCTTCTCGAAGGTCTACCACCTGCATATCATCGACCGCATCGGCGGCGGCGACAGCTTTGGCGGCGGTCTGATCTACGCCCTGCTGAGCGGGAAGAGCACCCAGGAGGCGGTAGAGTTTGCGGTGGCGGCCTCGGCGCTCAAGCACTCCATTGAGGGCGACTACAACTTTGCCACGCTCGCGGAGGTGGAAAAACTGGCCGGCGGCGACGGTTCCGGCCGCGTCCAGCGGTAACGCCCTGTATTCCAAGCTGTATCATAACCGGCTTATACGCAAAGCGCCGGTGAAGTTTCTCAGTAGAGAGCTTCACCGGCGTTTTTTCATGGTCTTGCCGCTGTATTCTGCAAAGAACCAAAAAGAGGGAAACAGGTTTCCCCGTTTCCCTCTGAAAAGATTTACTTTTCTCTCAGTCCAGAATCTCCATTAACTTCCCGCAGCAGAAGGGAATGGGCTCACCGGCCTTGACATGGAGGGTCTTGTTGCAGGTGACGCAATAGACGTCCGTGTCATAGGGGGCGCGGATTTCAGGGACCTTGTTGGCCTCTTCCTCGGTCAGACCCTCAATGCGGAAGGTAGCGGTCTTGTTCTCGCTGGGGATGTACACGCCCAGGGGAACCAGATTCTTGTTGCCGCCCGTGCAGTTGCCCATCTTGATCCAGAGGGCTTCCAGTTCGGCCTTCTCTGCGGCGTGCTCAGGCGTGATCTCAACGATGTCCTTGTTGATACGAATCTTCATCGTCTGTTCTCCTGTTTCTTAGCCGAAGTAACGCTCCAGCAGGCCCTTGAAAGCCTTGCCGTGACGGGCCTCGTC
>CAMWSZ010000111.1 GCA_947177005.1 uncultured Clostridia bacterium
GGGGATGTTTTGCGAAAAGGCCGTCTCCTGCAAAATAAACGTCAGCTCCCGCCGGTTCTGCACGGCGGGATTTTTTTCCAGATAGCAGGCCGGAATCGGAAGGTTCTCTTTTTTTCTGGGTGATTTCCAGTCAATTTTCAATCTTCTTTCCTCCAATGCAGTTCGCCTTTGGGACAGACCCGCAGGCACATGTCACAGTCCTGATTGACATTTTGATTATAATACCGTTTGTTGGGATAGGCGTTGATGACGCTCTCGCACTGCCGGGCATGGAAATAGCCGCCGCCCAGGATCGCGCCGCTCAGGCATTTTGCCTGACAGAGCGTGCAGGCCCCGCACTGGCTGGCCGGATTGCCCGCATCCGGTTCCAGGACGGCATCAGTGGCCAGAGCAAGCAGATTCTGCCGCGGCCCGTATTTCGGGGTGATTAACAGACTGCTTTTTCCGACGTATCCCATACCGCAGTCCGCCGCGGCTTCAGCCAGGCGCAGTCCTATACCGGCGACAGCGTCGCCATAGATCTCGCCGCCGAAGGTATGATACCCCCTCTCCCGGAAAAACCGCCGGAACAGGCGGCAGCGGCGTTCCAGCTCCAGGAGGGTGAGGGAAAAAGTGCCGCGTTCTTTACCGTTTCTTGTCCAGCCGCGGCAGAAGGGATCGGCCATCCCGCAGCCGAAGATCATAACGGATTTGGCATAGGGGTACAGGTCCTTGGGACGCCTTCCGGGACGGGCCCGTTCGTTCATATGGTCCAGGTTCGCAATACCGAACAGGTCGATTCCCGCAGCTTCCGCAAATTGTTTGATCTCCTGTGTCATGCTCCTTTCCCCGCTGCCGTGACTAAGAAGGACCTCTTTCATCTGATGATCTCCTTTTTATATAAGTAATGCGGCATATCCCTGCCGTTATAATGTTTGGTAAAAACGGATTGCTTGATAAATCCCGCCCGTTCGGCCACTTTAACGGAAGGGATATTATTCGTTTTAATCTGTGCGTAAACAGCGGAGAGTTCCAGACGGGAAGAAGCATACGCCAGCATGGCCCCAACGCCCTCCGCAGCATAACCCCGGTGAAAATACTGACGTTTCAGCATATAGCAGACTTCATACGCAGTTTCATCGTTGAGAGAAAAGCGGTGGAGTCCGATCTGCCCGGCGGTATTCTGACTGGAGCGGTCAACCGCCGCAAAATAACCCACGCCGTCCAGCCGGTAACATTCCTTCTGCTTTTTGATCCAGTCATAGATCTGTTCATCGGAAAAAGTATGTTCCCAGGCATACATAACCTGCGGATCAGCCAGCATCATTTTCAGGTCATCAAAATCACCTGTTTCAAGCCTGCGGTATACCAGACGATTGCTTTCCGTAACATACATGAAAAAAATTCTCCTCAGTAAATTGCTGGTTTCCGTCTTGATTTTACCACCGTTCGGTTCAAAACGCAAGCGGCAGAGCACCATGAGCAGAAGAAACAGATGTACAAGTAACAGGCGCTTTTTTGTATGTTTTGACCAATTTTAAGGCGCACGGATTGACTTCCTGAAATTTTATGATATGCTGTTCCTATCCATTTGGAAGGTGGATAAGAAGGATGAAAACAGGAATGGAAAGGAGTTATTTACATGAAGCGGCTATGGAGGACAGCTGTTTTGTTTCTTGCAATGGCTGTCATGCTGGCGGAAACCGCATTTGCCAATTCCGCAGCCCCGGACTATTTGCAGGTGGTGCGGCTGAAAAATGCGCCGGAAAAGCCCTACTATCTGGATCTGCTGGCGGAGGGAACGGCGGACAGTTCCTGTAAGCCTGCCCCCGGCAGTCCGGAAGATCAGGAACTGCTGGCGGCTTTACGGAAAGCCGTACCGGAAGGGTGGAAAGCCTGTACCTTATCATGGACCAACAGTTTCCATGTGGAGGGCGATTTGGAAGGGGAAAACGGAATCCATCGGTTCAGCGGATTCCATACGCCCGAAAAATTCCGTATCCTGGCTGTAACACAGTCCGGCGAAACCTGGGTGTCCGATGTCATGGAGAGAAGAACCGTGCAGGATTCCGTCATGGTGGACTGGGACACAAAAACGGTCTCTTCCGTTCCGGTAGGGTTGGCGGTCGCTTTGCAGGCGCTCTCTACCCTGCTCCCCACATTGCTGCTGGAGAGCCTGCTTCTGCTGGCGTTCGGGTTCAGCTGGAAGAAAAACTGGAAGCCGTTTTTACTGGTTAATCTGGTGACGCAGGGCGCTTTGACGCTGTTTATCAGCACCAGTGTTCTCCAGAGCGGCGGATCCGAATACATGGTGATGTGGTACGGCATATTCCTGGTCCCCGTCGAATTGCTGATTGCTTTCGTGGAAGCCTATGTCTATTTCCGCTGGTTTACCGGGCATACCGGACGCCGGGCGTTTGCCTATGGCATCGCTGCGAATGCCGTATCCTATCTGCTGGGACTGTGGATTGTACCGGCCGTTTGGGAGAGCTTTGTCCGGGTCCTGTGGCTGGGCGTTTAGCGAGTAGAGATGGAGATCAAAAAAATTCATTTGGGGAGCGTCACGCTCCCCAATAATGTTGCCATGGCGCCAATGGCCGGACATACCTGCTATCCGTTCCGGATGCTCTGTCAGGAAATGGGGGCGGGCGTGTGTTTTACGGAAATGGTGAGCGCCAACGCGCTGAAGTATCAGGACCGCGCCAACCGCCGTCTTCTGCTGACCACAAAGGATGAACGAATCCGTGCGGCGCAGCTGCTGGGGGACGACCCCCGCATTATGGAGCGTGCAGCCTGCGGGGAACTGCTGGCGGATTTCGATATGATTGATATCAATATGGGCTGTCCGGTGCCAAACGTGTTCAAGAGCGGACAGGGGAGCGCATTGCTGGCGGATCTGCCCAGAGCGGAGGCAATTATCCGGGCCTGCAAACGCAGCGGCAAAATCGTGACGGTCAAATTTCGCATTGGTATTCGGAAGGACGAACCGGTTGCGGCGGAGTTTGCGCTGATGTGCGAGCAGGCGGGAGCGGATCTGCTGTCGGTCCACGGACGCAGCCGCAGTATGATGTACAACGGCCCGCCCTGCTATGAGCAGATTCAGCTGGCAAAAGCGGCAGTTTCGATTCCGGTGCTGGCAAACGGCGGGATTTCCAGCGTGGAGGACGCGGACAGGATGCTGGAAGAGACCGGCGCAGACGGGGTGATGATCGGACGCTATGCGCTGGAGGACCCGTATATTTTTGCCCGCCTCACGGGGCGGACAGTGGAGAAAAGCCGGTACACCCTCCTGAAAGAACAGACCGCGCTGGCCCTGCAATACTATGACGAGCCTTTCGTCATGGCGTATATACGGAACCTGTCCGCATACCTGATGAAAAAGCAGAAAGGAACCAAGCGGTATAAACAGAAAATTTATCAGTGCGGCAGTCTGGAGGAGCTGGACCGGCTTCTTCAGGCGGCTTTTGGAGAGGAGACTGTCCAATGATGGAGGGAATGGAGATCCGGCAGGGGGTATTGCTGCGCTGTACCCTGCGGGAGACAGAAGCAGCAGTTCCGGAGGGCGTTCACACAATCGGTCCCAATGCGTTTAAGGGATGCGTCTCATTGGAGCGTGTATATCTGCCCGGCAGTCTGCGGGAAATCGGCGCGTCGGCGTTCAAGGGGTGCCGCCGCCTGCAAAGCGTAAACATCCCCGGCGGACTGGAGCGTGTGGGAGAATACGCCTTTTACCGCTGCCACGCGCTGCGGGAAATCGGCCTGCCCGCCGGTGTTCGGGAACTGGGTGACTGTACGTTCCTCTACTGCGACAGCCTGGAGCGTGCGGCGATCCCCGGCGTACTGCGGCTGGGACGGCAGGTATTTCTCAACGACCTGTCCCTGCGGGAGCTGACAGTTGCGGCGGACCTCTCTGCCGGTCAGGTCCGCGACGTATTCACCGGCTGCGGACAGTTGACCCGGTTCCGCTTTCCGGACGGCTCCCTCTATGAACTGGACAGTCCGGTGCAGGCGCTTTTAAGCGGGTTTCATGGCCCGGAGCTGGTGCGCATCATCGCGGAGGACATTTACCGTTCCATGGAATTACAGAATGGCGTTATGCTGCGGTTCCGGACAAACCTCCCGCGGGCGGATATTCCGGAAGGGATTGTGGAGATCGGCAGGAGCTGTTTTTTTGATAAACGGGGCATTACATTTGTCCGGCTCCCGCAGAGCCTGCGGGCTATTAGGAGCTGCGCTTTCCGCAACTGCATCAGTCTGGAACGCCTGGAACTGGGCAGCGTAAACGTCCGCATTGATTCGGACGCCTTTCAAAATTGCAGTGCGCTCCGCGAAATCATTCTGCCGGACGGTCAAGTCTGTGCGCTGCACGGTCTGGTTCCGCCGGGTGCGGATACGCCGCTGGTGGTCCGGGAGATCCATGCCCAGCTGCTCAGCGATTTTGTGCTCAGCGGCGGGATTCTGCTGCAATATCTGGGCCGGGAAGCCCGTCCCGTCGTACCGGAGGGGGTGCGGGTCATCGGACGGCGGGCGTTTGCGGGAAACGACGCCATTGACCGTGTGATTTTGCCGGATACGGTAGAGGAGATCCAGAAGGAAGCGTTTGCGGACTGTCCCGCATTACAGGCGGTGCCGCTGCCCGGCAGTGTGCGGCGTTTGGGAGAAGCCGTTTTTGCCGGGTGCGGGAAACTGATTCGCTGCGCGATACCGGAGGGCGTTTCCGCTATACCGCCCTCGGCGTTCCGGCGGTGCGGCACGCTGCGGGAGGCGGCGCTGCCGGGAAGCGTCCGGGAAATCGGGGAGCTGGCTTTTGACGGATGCTGTAAACTTCCGGGCATCGTCCTGCCTGCGGGACTGGTCAAAATTGGGGATATGGCGTTCTACAAGTGCGGCGCTCTGCGGCGTATTGAAATCCCGGATTCTGTGGAGGATATCGGAAATAACGCCTTTGCGAAATGCAGTCTGGTCTCTGTGAAATTGGAGCATTCCCCCAAAAAACTGGGTAAAAACTGCTTTGCCTGGTGTGAAAAGCTGGATCTCAAAAATCTGCCCGAAAAAGCGGAGCGTATTCCGGAGGCCGTATACGACGGTCAGGACTATGCCGGGATCGTAAGGCTGCCGGAGGGTATCCGCCGGATCGGCGCCAACGCATTTTATAACAACCAAAAAATTACGGGAATTATTTTTCCCCATAGTCTGGAAGAAATCGGCACACGCGCTTTCCAGCGCTGTACCAATCTGGAACGGATCGAGCTGCAAAGCGCGGTGAGAACCGGTCCCAGCGCCTTTGAAAACTGCGTCCGTCTGAAAAGCCTCTCCGCACCGCAGGCATTGCAGATCGGAAAGAGAGCGTTTTCCGGCTGTCTGGCTCTGCGGAAAGCGGATTTGGCGGAGGGAACTCGTTTGGATTCCCTGGCCTTTGAGGACTGTGCCCGTCTGGAATGCCTGACGCTGCCCGAAAATTCGGATATGGAGTGCGACAGCTTCAGCGGCTGTACCGCTCTGCGCACGGTCCGGACAGGGGGAAAGGCGTGGGTTTTGTCCGGGTGGGACGCCCTTTTTGATACATCCCTGCCCGAACAGGTCCGCGCCGTCTGGATCAGCGCGCAGCAATGCTTTTCGTACCAGTACCGTACCCGAACGCTGACGGCTTACCACGGCTGCTGCCCGGTGATACGCATTCCGGACGGCGTGCGGGAAATCGGGCCGGAGGTGTTCCGGGACCATTTGATGTTAGAGGAGCTGTATATCCCGGACAGCGTGACCGCCGTTGGAGAACGCGCCTTTCACGGCACGCCTTGGCTGGACCGTCTGAAAGCCGCCGCACCGCTGCCGCTGATTCACGGCATTCTTCCGGAGGCCGCTTTTTGCCGGGGCGTCGTAACCATTCCCGTCGAAGTCCGGCGGATTGCGGGCTGGGCCTTTACCAATCAATACGGCTTGGAGGGAGTTATTTTTGAGAGCAGTGAGACAGTCTGTGAAGATTTTGCTTTCCGGAACTGCATCAATCTGCGGTTTGTCACGCTCCCCGACGGCACAACATACCGTCTGGACTGTCTGGAGGACCGTGACGCCCCCGATTTGCCGCCGTTAGTCCGGCGGATTTTCCAGGACTGCATGAACTGTTTCAAGGTTGACGGACAGGGCACGTTGATCGAGTGTACCGGCAACATTCCCCGGCTGACGGTTCCGAAGGGGGTCACGGCAATCGGTCCCGGCGTATTTGCCAACAGCAACCTGTTGGAAGAGATCATTCTGACCCCGGAGGTACGGGAGATCCATGGGGAGTCCTTTGCACAGTGCCGGTGGCTGGAACAGGTGCGGGGAGGCAGCGGCGTGGAGCGAATCGGGGAACGGGCCTTTATCAACTGTACAAATCTAAGGCGTGTAGAGTTTGGGCAGTGTCTGCGGGAACTGGACAAACGCGCCTTTGAAAACTGCGTTTCACTGGAGGGAATCACCATTCCAGAGGGCGTGAGAGAGATTCCGGAGCGCGCATTTTTCCGTTGTCATTCCCTGCACCGGGCGGTTTTGCCCGCCGGAATCTCCGTAAAGGATGATTCCTTTATTGGATGTCCGCTGCAAGGGGAAAGATCATGAGATACCGGACGCTTGGGCAGACCGGACTGCGTGTTTCAGAGATTGGCTTTGGGACCATCCCGATTTTGAAAGGGGATGTCCCTGTTCTTCCGGATTATTACAATTTGGACGACGATGAGGCCATAGCTTTGCTGTGTCAGGCTTTAGAATGCGGCATCAATCTTTTTGATACCGCCGTCGTTCCGGAGTACGGCGACGCGGAGATCAAATTAGGCCGTTTTGCCCGGCAGGCAGGGCGTGAACGGCTAATCATTTCGGACAAGGCGCGGTTTTTTACCGGGGACGAGATCTATGCGGCTGTATGCCGGTCCGTCGAAAATCTGGGCGGCATTCATCCGGACGTCTATTTTGTGCATCAGGCGGACCCGGAACACGACATCTTTTCGCCCGGCGGTGCGCTGGACGCTCTGGTCTGGTGCCGTGAAGAGGGAAAAATCGGTTTTACCGGCGTTGCGACGCACTACTATGACCTTTTAGAGCGTGCGGTCCGGGACCCGCGGGTGGATGTGGTGCAGGGCAGCGGCAACCTGCTGGAGCGTGGAATGCTGGACCGGATGATACAGGATACCCGTTTTACCCGCAAAGGATTTCTTCTCAATAAGGTCTATGCTGCTGGCGTTCTGCCCGGTTTTTTTACGGAAAACGAGCTGCTGGGCAACGTGCTCTGCTACCCCATATCCTCCGCTCTGGTAGGAATGGGAACCGCCGGACAGTTGGCGGCGGCGCTTGCAGGCGCGGCGCGTCCCGCACCCAAATTGACCTTTGAGCAGGTGCTTTCCCGTCTCCGCACTGTATACGATCCCATCCCCTGCGACCGCTGCCAGCGGTGCGTATGTCCCTACGGAACCGAACCACATATTTTGCTCCGGCAGATGAATTACTTTTTCCTGGGAAAAGATTACTGGGCGCTGCGCAAGCTTGATTTGGATATCGCCCGCACCGCCGCACAGTGCCGCCGGTGTCCGGACGCAGCCTGCCGGAAAAACTGTCCCCGAAGCCTGCGGATTCCGGAGTATATTCAGGAGGCGGAACGGCTGGTGGAACAGTATATATATCATGGCTGGATTTGACAAGGAGGACGGCTGATGAATGATATTTGGAACATTTTACAGATAGAACCTACCCAAGACAGCAATGCCATTCGCCGTGCGTATGCCCGGCGGGTGCGGGAGTGTCATCCGGAGGAGGACCCGGAGGGCTTTTTGAAACTGCGTGAGGCGTATCAGGCGGCCTTAGCCTGTGCGGCGGGAAGTACCCAGACGCCGGAGGAACCTGCCGGTGAACCGGACGCAGGCTGGACGATCTCCGCCGGAGAGGAACCAAACCCCTACCTTGACCACGAAGCCACACAAAATTTCCTGACCTTGTATACCGGAAAGCAGCGCAAAAACGGTAAGCTGTGGCAGGAATATTTCATCTCTCCGGCATTTCTGGACGCATCCCGTGACAGCCGCTTTACCGCGCTGCTGCGGGACCATGCCGTGCGGCTGGAGGCGGAGTATCCGCCGCCCCGGGAATTTCTGATCTGGCTGTATATCGCCTATCAAATAACGGCACACAAGAGCGTCTATCTGATCGACTTGGAGCACCCGGAATTGGGCGAACGGACAAAGATTCAATTTCAGGTCAGCGACGGGGGGATGTTTGACGGCCTTGAAGCTATTTTTGAGATTGCGGTCAAGGGCCCCATTCACAAAAAGCCGCAAAAAAACGAGCTGGCAGTTTTCACCAGCTTTCGGGAATATTA
>CAMWSZ010000112.1 GCA_947177005.1 uncultured Clostridia bacterium
ACGCAAGGGAGCTTCAGGAGGACCTGTACTATTTGGCGTTGAAAAACGCCTTGGATCAGGAGTGTTTTTCCCGGCGGTGGAGTACGGTGCCCCTGTTTCGGGACGAGAACCGCCGCTTCACCCTGCGCAACGCGCTTCCTCTGGACGGCCTGTTCGCTATCGGACGTTTTTCCAGGGAGGAGATCAGAAGCTTCCGGAAGTATACGGATAAGATCGTTTTTTTGGATTCCGACCCGGACCCCATGCAGTATTACAGCATCCTGCCGAACTACCACCTTGCGGTCCGGCTGGCCCTGAACCACTTTGAGGAGAACGGCTTTCAAAAGGTGGCCTATGTGGGCAGCGTCAACACCTTTGGCGACCAGAAGGAGCTGACTATGGACCCGCGGTTTTACTACTACCGGACCGGCCTGATGAACCGGGAACGTTTTGACTTGGGGCTGGTGCTGGACTGTCCGATGACGGCCAGGGGCGGTTATCAGGCCATGACAGAGTTTCTGGACCGGAACGGGCGTCCCCCGGAGGCCATGTTTATCTCCAGCGATTCCATTGCGCCGGGGCTGATGATGGCGCTGCGGGAGCACCGTCTCGGCGTGCCGGAGGATACCAGCGTCATTACCTTCAATAACACGGTGCTGTCCCAGTTTTCTGATCCGCCGCTGACTTCTATCGAGCTGCATATGCAGGAAAACGTCCGGTCCGCTGCCGTTTGTATGGAACTTCTCTGGCAGGGCGATGTATGCGGAAAACGGATCGTGGTTCCCTGTAGTCTGGTCAGCCGGGACAGTGTACAGGGTATGTGATTTGACAACTGTGACAGAAAGATTGCTGGTTATGCACAGAAGTTCCCTCTTGTATTTTTCTGACAACTATAGTAAAATGTCCGTTGAATGTCCCGGCAGGGACCAGGAAAGGAGCTTCAACGATGGAATATCAAAGCATGAACAGAGAACAGCTGAGCGCTGAATTCGACGCTGTATCGAAAAAATTCGCAGAGCTGAAAAACAAGAACCTGAAACTGGATATGTCCCGCGGAAAACCCGGGAAGGAACAGCTTGATCTGGTCAGCGATATGCTGACAGTGCTGTCCAAACCGGAGGACTGCGTGGAGGGCGGCCTGGACGTGCGCAACTACGGCGAGCTGACCGGCCTGCCGTGCGCAAAAAAACTGTTTGCGGAGATTCTGGGCTGTAAGCCCGAGGAGTGCTTCATCGGCGGCAACGCCAGCCTGAACCTGATGTATGACACCATCGCAAAGGCGTATACGCACGGCCTGCTCCACAGTGAAAAGCCTTGGGCGAAACTGGATACCGTTAAATTTCTTTGCCCGTCTCCGGGCTATGACCGCCATTTCAAGGTCACACAGTCCTTTGGAATGGAGCTGATTACCATTCCCATGACCGCGGACGGTCCTGATATGGATGCTGTAGAGGAGGCGGTAAAGGACCCGGCGGTGAAGGGAATGTGGTGCGTGCCCAAGTACTCCAACCCCGACGGCATCATCTACAGCGCCGGGACCATCAGCCGCATTGCGCATCTGCGTCCCGCCGCGCCGGATTTTGTGGTCATGTGGGACAACGCCTACTGCATCCACGAGTTTGAGGGCGAGTATGTTCCGTTCCCGGATATGCTGTCCCTCTGCCGGGAGGCGGGAAATCCGGATATGGTCTTTGAATTCGCGTCTACATCAAAGGTGACGTTCCCGGGGGCCGGCATTTCCGTCATGGCCGCAAGCGTGGACAACCTGAAATATATGACGGATCTCATCAGCATCCAGACCATCAGCGCGGATAAAATCAATCAGCTCCGGCACGTCCGCTATCTGAAGGACAAAGCCCACACGCTGGAGCTGATGAAGCGTCACGCCGCCGTGCTGGGACCCAAATTCCGCGCCGTGCTGGATGCGCTGGACCGTGAGATTGCGCCGCTGGGAATCGCGTCCTGGAAGCGTCCGAAGGGCGGCTATTTCATCAGTCTGGACACCTCCGACGGTCTGGCGAAACGGACTCTTGCACTGTGCCGGGAGGCCGGTGTGGTGATGACCGGCGCGGGCGCGACGTATCCGTATGGCGTAGACCCGCGTGACAGAAATATCCGGATCGCCCCCAGTCTGCCGCCGGTTGCGGAGCTGGAGGAGGCTATTGAGGTATTTTGTGTCTGCCTGCGTCTGGCCGCACTGGAGCAGCTGCTGAACAGGTAATATGCTCCCGATCCCGCATTTCTGCCCAGTAACGAATGAAATGAACGGATTGAAAAACAGTATCATATAGCATATAATTCCGTCTGCCGGACCTGTTTTGGGTCCGGCGGTTTTTGTTACCAAACTGTAATTTTTACCTGGTTGACAGTGTAGACCAATTATGCTATACTTGGTCTACAACGTAAACCAAAGGAGGATGTACACTATGGAACCTATCCGTTTGAAAAGCAGCGAGTGGAACGTACTGAGCTGCCTGTGGGAAGAGAGTCCGCAGACGGTGATGCAGCTGGTGGCCCGGCTGGGGCAGACGGTTGGCTGGGCCAAGAGCACCACCATTACCACGCTGCGCCGTATGGAGGAAAAAGGGCTTGTCAACTGCGAGATTGTCGGAAAAGGGAAATCCTATACGCCGGCTGTAGAGCAGGAGAACGCGGAAATTTCCGAGACCCGCAGTTTTCTGAACCGGGTATATCAGGGCAGCGTTGGGATGATGATGAGCGCAATGGCGAAACGGCAGGAGCTGACGAAAGAGGATATCAGCGAGCTGCGCAGGATTCTGGAGGAGGCGGAAGGGGGGAGCGAAAAATGAATCTGGAATGGATTGTGTCCTCCTGCATACTGATTCTTGTCGTACTGGCAGTACGCGCCGCGCTGGGGAACAGGATCAGCGCCGGACTGCGGTACGCACTGTGGGGGATCGTGCTGGTGCGGCTGCTGCTGCCGGTGCAGCTGTTCACATCGCCGGTGGTGGGAATGAATGTATCTGTCAGTTCAACAGTATTGGAAAAATTGCAGGCGCCTTCTATCTATGTACTGCCGGTGCAGGCTGTACCGGCTGAGGACTCACCCGTGATATTTCAGGAGGACGGAACGGTCCTGGACCCAAATTCTTTTGGGTATCCACGCCTGGAAAACAATGGTGAAAGGGTCCTTCGGTATGCGGAAAAACTCAGTCCGGCAGAAGTGCTGCGGCTGTTGTGGATAACGGGCTGTGCGGCAGTACTGCTTGCCGTATTGTTCAGCAACATGCAGTTTTCGGCAAGACTGCGCCGGGTACGGAAACCGTTGGACGGGACCGGCTGCAAGATCCCGGTATTTATTACGGACGGTCTGCCGTCACCGTGTCTGTTCGGCGTTTTCAAGCCTGCGGTCTATGTGACACCGGATACCGCAGATGATCCGGCAATGCTGCGGCATGTGCTGGCCCACGAGATGACCCATTATAAACACCTTGACCATATCTGGAGCGTTCTGCGGAGCGCGGCGCTGGCGGTCCACTGGTGGAACCCGCTGGTATGGCTGGCAGTGGTGTTCAGCCGCCGGGACGGTGAGCTGGCCTGTGACGCGGGCGCGCTGAAGCTGCTGGGGCAGGAGGAGCGCGTCCCCTACGGAAAAACCCTGCTGGCGCTGGTGACGGCAAAGCCAAGTCCGAAGGATCTGCTGAGCTGTGCCACAACCATGAGCGGCGAAAAACGCAGTCTGCGGGAGCGCATTCTCCGGATTTCCCGTGAACCAAAACAGCTTGCCAGCGCGGTCATAGCAGTTGCAGTTATCATTTCTCTCACGGCAGTCTGCACGTTTGGACATGCCGCAGACGCGCCTGCCGCGTACAGCGTTCAGCCTCTGGCGCTGTCCCACCAGCCGGACCTGAACCGGGACGGCGTGGGGGAGACGTTACAGGTCCTGAAAAAAGAAGGGGATACGCCGGAATGGCGGTTAGAGGTAAATCAGGGGGAAGACCCTGTGTTCGGTATCTGGTCAGTCACGCTTGATGAAACCCACGGAAACTGCGGCACTTATTTTCTGTATCAGGAGGACGGCGAGGATTTTCTGCTGTCCTACATGCCGAAGATGCAGCAGGGACAATGCACCTATTCCTATGAGCTTTTCCATTTTGAGGACCGGGACGAGGACTCGGACCGTCCGGACAACCGCTATATCGACCGTGAAAACCACGTGGATTTTGACATCAATTTTGATTCACCGGAGCATAAATTTGACCCGGCGGAAATCGCCGCTTTTATGGAGGAAGTCAACGGATATATCGGGAAAAGCAAGCTGCTTGTGAATACCAATCACTGGATGCTGAATCTGGAGGAGGATTCTGAGGGCAGGCTGTACGACAATATATTATCCGCCCTGCATCATCCTGGCCGGTCAGAGTATGACAGGGAAACGCTTCTTGAGGCGCTGGAACTCTATGCCGCCTATTCGGAGGACCACCCGGACGATACCAATTCCGCATTAGGAGATTTTCTGGCGGGTTTGGAAGCGAAAGACATCGGGGACATCAGCGGTCAGACAGAGGTAACGGCGTCAGAGCTTGCGGACCTTCTGCGGGAAACCGCGTCCAGCCGCAGAAGCCGTTTTTATGAATATTCCAGCTATGAGGAACGCGAGAGCTGGCTGTGGTCGGAGGCGTGCTGGACCGTGCCGCTTGCGGACGGAAACACACTGTATCTGGATGCCAGCGGCAAGAATTATGACAGTGTTGGCCTTGTTCTGGAAACGGCGGAGGGCGCATCCGCAGCGTTTTACGAATCCGGAAAGCTGCACCTTCTGATCTGCGAAGTTGGGGAACCGTATCCCGCGCAGGTCCTTCCCTATACGCCGGACTTGGACCACGACGGGAAACCGGATCAGCTGGCAGTCCTGTCCATAGCGGACGGCACGGGCTGGGTCTTACAGTGCCGCAGTAATGACCGAATAGTATGGTATGAGGAAGCGTACACTTTCCATCCGGGTTGGAACGCGCTGTTTCTGTGCCGCAAAGACGGCGAAGATTATTTGCTGCGGTATCATCCGTATATGAGCACCGGCGCAGCCAGATACCGGTATGAGCTGTTTTATCTGCAAGAGGGAACCGAACAGACCGTACAGGAAAACGAAGTATGCTTTGACCTCATGTTCTCGGAGGAGTTTGCGGAGGGGCATGAGTTCGACCCAAAAGCCATTGCCGCATTTTTGGAGGAGGTCAACGCGCTGCTGGCGGACAGCGTTCAGCTGCTGAACACAGACAGCGAACTGTTGGAGACCTTTCAGCGGGAAGGGCGGCTGTATGACAGCTTTGGCCTGCTGCTGGAGGACGAGCGCGACCCGAATCTGTCAACATTAGAAAACCTGCTGGTCTACCGCAATCAGTCGATTGCACAGGCATCCATACCGAATCTGTTGGGCTGTATGGCGGAGATTTCGGCGGATGATCTCCAGAATTTACCGGACGGGGAACACCGTTCGGAGATCGCCGCGGCGATGCACCGTATTTCAGGAAAGCTTGTCGTGGACGGCAGGAAGTCGAACGAGGAAATGATTTACGTGATCCCTATAAGTATCAGGCAGGAAAACCCAAATAATTCTGAGATGCATATTGATCTGGAAGCAACTGCAACAGAAAATCTGATTCGTGTCAGATATCATGGCTGGAATACGGTACGTTTCTACTCGGAAAATCCGGATAATGACGGAACTTACCTGACCAATGCGCCATATGAGATCTCTTATTACCTTGAGGACGCCGAACTGTACCAGACTGTCTGCGGCTGGGGGATTTCCGCCGGAGAAATGAGCGGTTACGGAGAAGGGAGTGTATCATGAATCTGCAATGGACCGTATCCTCCTGCATACTGATATTCGTGGTTCTGCTTCTGCGCGGGCTGCTGGGGAACAGGATCAGCACAGGACTGCGGTACGCCTTATGGGGAATTGTTCTTGTCAGACTGCTGGTTCCGGTGCAGCTGTTTACCATACCGGCGGGCAGAATAGATGTAATGGATGTATCCGTTCCTGTACCGGAGCAATGGCGGGAGGAGTCGATTTATGTGCTGCCGGTTCTGTCGATGCCTGCGGAGGCTGCGCCAGTGGAATTCCGGGAGGACGGAACAGTCCTGGCGGACGCTAATTTTTTCGGCTATCCGCGGTTGGAGGACAACGGCGCGACAGTGGTCCGGTATGCGCATAAGCTCAGTCCGGCGGAGGTATCGCGGACAGTGTGGGCTGCTGGCTGTATCATAATATCAGCTGTTATGCTGCTCAGCAACCTGCATTTTGCGGCGAAGCTGCGCCGGATACGCAGGCCGCTGAAGGGGAACGGCTGCAAAATTCCGGTATATCTGGCGGACGGTCTGCCGTCGCCGTGCCTGTTCGGCGTTTTCAAGCCCGCGGTCTATGTGACACCGGACACGGCGGATGATCCGGCAATGCTGCGGCATGTGCTGGCCCACGAGACGACCCACTACAGGCACCTTGACCATATTTGGAGCGTTCTGCGGAGCGCCGCGTTAGCGGTACACTGGTGGAATCCGCTGGTATGGCTGTCGGTAATCCTCAGCCGCCGGGACGGTGAGCTTGCCTGTGACGCGGGCGCACTGAAGCTGTTGGGAAGGGAGGAGCGCGTCCCCTACGGCGAGACGCTACTCTCTCTGGTAACGGCAAAGCCCAGTCCCAGAGATCTGCTGAGCTGTGCGACCACGATGTCCGGTGAAACACGCAGCCTGCGGGAGCGTATCCGCCGGATTTCCTGTGAGCCGAAACAGCTTGCCGGTGCGGCGGCGGCAGTTGTTCTGATTGCTTTTGCAGCATCCGCCTGCTCCTTTTCAAAAACGGAGGCGGGCCCTCAACAGCCGGAGGAGCAGGCTTTAACTGGTGCAACCGGTATTCTGTCCACTGACGGCGGTTACAGCGGCAGCCGGCCGGTTTTGTCTGGGAATCGAAAGGAGGGTTTTTACACCTTCCTGCTTGTGGGGAATGATATGAACGGTAACAACGATACCATTATGATTCTCAGCTATGATACGGTGAATCAGGATATGTCCGTCATGTCGGTTCCCCGCGACACTGCGGTCTATGACAGTCAGGGAATCAACCGGATCGCATACATATCTAATATCGCCGTATTGAAAGAGAGTGTCAGGTCACTGGTTGGATTTACACCGGATTATTATGTAAAGATCAATCCAGGTATTGTTGTTCAACTGATAGACTTGCTGGGCGGAGTGGAATTTGAAGTCCCGCAGAATATGGATTATGATGACTCGTATCAGGAGCTTTTTATCCATTTAGAGAAGGGCGTGCAGACGCTGAATGGGGAACAGGCAATGGGACTGCTGCGTTTCCGCCGTTACAGCGGGGGTGATATCGCACGGGCAGATGTACAGCAGTCGTTCATAAAAGCTGTAATCGAGAAGTGCTTGAGCCTGAAAAATCTGGACAAGATTCAGGAGTATATAGATCTGGCGGCAGAGAATGTCGAGACGGATCTAAGCTTTGATACCGCCCTGTGGTTCGCCGCAAATATGCTGGGTTTAAACAATCAAACCCCCGCACTCGGCGATGTCTATACCTGCACCATGCCTGGAGATTACTTTCAGATACTGTACTGGAATCATACACGCTTGTCGGTTGCAGCAAGCTATCCTGAGCAAGTGCTGGAGCTTGTCAATGACCGGTTCAACCCTTACAAATCCGAGATTACTGTTTCCATGCTGAATGCAGTCACCGCATCCGCTCTGGAACAGGAAAACGCGCAGTCTGCGGAACAGCGTTCAGTTACGGAACCCCTTCCGGACTGCGATACCTACACGGTTGACGGCCTTGCCGTAAAAATTCCGAAGGAATGGTTTGACGTCAGCCAGCGGGTCGGGTACGGCGTGGAAGCTCTTTGCAGACAGGACCCACGCGCCAGAGCAGCGGTGTATCAACTGAGCCTGACCGCACAGGAAATCCGGGAAAATCCCACCCGTGTATTTGGCGATGCCATTTCGGCGGCAGAAGATATTGAGACAGACAGCCGCTGGACAGCAGCATTTACATTTTCTGGCAGCACAGACCAGTACGATTACAAACAGGACGTCTTTCTTCTGGACCGTGAGGCCGGGTGCATAGCCGTGATTTGCCGCTGCCCGTCGGACAGCGCCCCTGAGATTTGCAAGATGATCTCATCGGTCTGCGGGATATTCAGCAAATCGAACGGAATCCAAGCCTCATAATATTGAACAAATCTAATTTTTTGTTGAAAAGAAGACAGACGGCAGCCGGTCCCACAGAAAGGGACCGGCTGCTTCAGTACATCGGGATTTCGGAAAACGCTTACTTTGCCAGAACCTTTTTCAGCTTGGCGAAGC
>CAMWSZ010000113.1 GCA_947177005.1 uncultured Clostridia bacterium
TCTTTCGCGTTGATGCCTTAGTATAACACAAAACAATTCTGGAAAAAAGAGGGAAATTTGTCAAATTTCTTTTTACTCAAAAAATAAAAATTGTCGCGGGCGCTACGCGCCACCCCTATTTTACTCTTCCCGCCCTTTGGTTGGTTCGCCTATCGTATCCCCCCTCCTTTCGTCGGGGGGATGGTGCCCGGATAGCTCTGCGGAGGATTAGGTTGAAAAGCCGGGGCGCAGACCCAACGACCGGTCTGCATAAGTGGAGTTGGCAGAACCCTCTTCGCTGACGGCGCAGAAGCTAGTGGTGGTGTTGTAACGAGGAGACCGCAGGCCCCACCGAACCGCCGTTCCGGCGGAGCTATGATTATATGCTATCCTGCTGTTGCCTGCCTTATAATAGTCATATTGTACTTGGTAGTTCTGCTCTGCGCTGTTGGCATAACTCCGTGCCCCAAATACCTCATACTCCGCCAAGTCAAACAAATAGTCTGTTGTCGCCGTCACATAACTGGCTGTATCGCTGCCGCCTCCTGTATTATCCGTATACTTGGTCACAGGCTTCATTACGGCTCGCAAATCTGCCGGGAGCGCCGCCATCAAAGAATTTGCTAACGGGCTGTCCGGCGCATTGCTGTTCCCATACAGCGTCTTTCGTTTGTAGCAGCCGTTCCAGCCTCCGCTGTTTGTGTTGGAACTGTAGTTCCAGTTGAAATAACCGGCACTCGTTATCTCGCTGTTGTATTTGCTGTCGCATAGCGCGACATCTTTCCCCCCGATTTTTCCTAGCTGGAAGTGAATGCGGTTGGTGCCTTCCTTGCTGCTGTTGTGGTTAAAGCCAAGAATAAACGCCTGGACTGACA
The DNA here is from genome assembly GCA_947177005.1 of uncultured Clostridia bacterium. Lineage (GTDB taxonomy): Bacteria > Bacillota > Clostridia > Oscillospirales > Oscillospiraceae > Pelethomonas. The sequence continues at coordinate 855 of CAMWSZ010000113.1, forward strand.
GATCGGAGAAGGTAAAATTGCCCACCTTGCCATTAATGACGATGGTCTTGGTGTCGCCAACCGACCAGTAGTTCGCTCCTTCTCCAGCGTCCGCGACGTCCCGGATTTTCTCCCAGTCGTTTTCGTCCAGCACATCAGAGACGAACATAACCTTCAGCGTGTAGTCCTTATACTCCGTGATGCTGATCGACTTGGTGGAGCTCTCCTCCGGACTGGTCAGCGTTGCCGTCCAGGTGCCGGTTCGGGGCAGATAAAACACATCCGTCCCGCTTCCACCCCCGGTCAAGATCGTTTCGCCATTTACCAGTTCCAGCACCGCCTCTGGCTCTGAGGTCACGGTTAGAACAATAAACTCCACCGCAGCAGTATAGGTGCCCTCGGCGGTTACTTCTACCGTGGTGCTGTTGGATGATACGCCGTCCTTCACCGCGCTCACGGTGTAGGTGCCGGTCTGGTTGACTCCCACGGCGGCCACGCCGTTACTGTCAGCCATAGCGGTAAACGTGCTGTCTCCCTGCTTTGCCGTGACCGTTACACCCGCCACTGTGGGCACGTTGATTGTTGCGCTGAACACAGACAGCGCCGCCGTATACTGGCCGTAGTACGCACCTGTCACTACGCTGGTGGCATATTCCACACCGTTGCTTGCCCTGGCCCTGATCGTGTACGTGCTGTTGCAGTTGGACACCTTGACAGAGACTACCAGCCCTTCGGGGACAGCCCCTGTTCGGGTGTCATCGCCGTCTGTGACGGTGTACTGCTTTCCCGCAAACGCCGCCTCAAAAGTGATCTTGATGGTGTTTCCGCTGCCGCCTCCGAGACTGCCGCCGCCCTCCTCAATGGCCTGATTCACTTTTTCCATATCTGCCGCTGCCTTGGCGTCGGCAGCATCCTTTTTTGCCGTTTCCGCACTGCTGTTGGCTTTTTCAGCGGCGGTTTTTGCCGCCTCTGCTGTCTTCTGCGCCGCTTCGGCAGCAGCTTTCGCTTCCTCCGCTGTTTTCCGAACGCTCTCCAGATTCTTCCCGGCCACGCCGGTCACATTAACTGTACCAAGCATGTCTATTCCTCCCCTTTCTCAATCCATAGTTCTGCCCGGATGTCCTTTTCGGGCATCCCGGCTGCGCGTATCCTGATTTTTCCCGCCAGCGTTTCGTTCGTCTGGCAAAAACCGCACGCAGAGGCGGTTTCCAATCCATCCGGATAGAAGTTCACCTCTGCGCGGTCTTTTGCTGTAACGCCCTCTACTGCCAGATCACAGTAATATGGATATACTGCCGTTTCATCTGACTGCCATTTGCCGGCGGAAATAACCGCTGAGACCGATTTGGCCTGATTCTGCTTGCCGGCCACTGTATCTCGTATCTGTAAAATAAATGCGATCAGGGCATCAAATCCGCCTCCACTGAAAGCTCTCCTCATAGGGCATTACTCCCTTTTTCTTTTTATTTCTTGTTGAACAGGGCAATGATCTCCTCTTCGGTGATCGGTTCGATGTCTTCCGCCTTGATATAGGCGGTCAGTTTCTCGTCGGTGCTGGCATTGGCCTCCGTGACGGCGGCCGTCTTGGCGGCAGCGATGTCGCCGGCAATCTGCTCGGACGGAGCATAGGCGGACAAATCCACAAAACCGGACATCGCATCGTACTTGTAGTCCTCGCCTGCCTTGACCACCGCAACGTTGGTCCCAGCCGGATACTCTGCGCCCGCACCCTCCATGAAACTGTCGGTAGTGGTAAACGCACCGGTAACGTTGTAGACCTTGCCCAGGTTGGCCTCGGTCAGCTCGGGCAGGTCAGCAAAAGCCACGCTGCCGCTGGGCTGGTAGGTGCGGGAGACCTGCGCCTTGACCTCCGCCTCCATCTGCTCCTTGGACGCATATTTTTTGTCGATCTGGTCCGCGAAGGTCTCCAGGGTTTCAAACGTCGGAACCTTGATTTTTTCTGTCATGATATCTTCCCCCTATTTTATTTCTTGTGCTGGCAGGGCCGGAGGGCGCACGGTGTACCAGCCCCACCGTGCGCCCGGCTGGTTACGCCTCGCCGCCGGTAGTCTCGGGATCGGTTTCGGGCTCTTTGTCGGGGGCCTTCCCGAAAATCGCCAGGACGTCCTCAGTGGTGGCAAAGACGAGGTTCGCGCAGGTGGAGAGCGCTTCCGCGATCTTCGCATCAACCTCATCGTTCGTGGGGATGATCTCCCTGAGCGCGGCCAGGCTCTCCGTAGTAACCACAGACACCGGAGTCTGCTCGCCCGTCTGCACGCTGTTGTTTTCTGCCATTGGTATGTACCTCCAAAAAAATATTTATTCCCAGCTGAAATCAGCCGTTGGAATCCGTTTTAGTGCTTTTGAAAATATTTGCTACCTGCTCACTGGTAACCGGCTTAACGGATACGGTACCGTCCGCTGCTGCGATCAGGCCATCGCCGACCTTCATGACACCAAGCCGGTTCCTGCCTGCTATAGGCAGCGCATAGGCATCCCCTCCTTCTCCTGTATTGTCAGGAATAATAGACCCAGTGATGCTTTGAGCTGTTCCAAGCAAGGCCAAACTCGCTTGAATCGGAATTTCCGGTACATAATCTGTATAGACACGCAGCGCACCGGAAAGCGTCCGTATATTTTGTGAGATGCCGCAGTTTCCCGCCGCCTCCAAATGCTCTGGAATAATTGCAAGCATCGGATACAGGTCGCTCTCAACCGCTATATTCGGGATATCAATGCGGAAGGCGCAGGAGACATCCGCTTCATCGTTATCCTCCCAGCCGTCAGTCGGAATCTCAATATCTACTCTGGCCACCACCGCAGAGCTGGACAGTCCGCTGTGCTGCGGCACTGTGTCAAACAAGATAAGGCTTGCTCGGATATCATCTTTAGGTATGCTCTTGGCATATACACGCAATAGGCCCGGCAGGGTTTGGCTGTCCTGGCAAAAGCAGCACTCCCCGGCAATCTCAAGCGACTGGGGATACACTGCGAGCGATGGGATCATGTCCTCTCTGATGTCCGTGCTGGCAATGTCCCGCCGGTACGCAAATGCTCCATGCGTATCGGTATCGGGAGCCCAGCCGGAAGCCGGGATGATGATGTCGGTCTGCGAAGCCCCTGCGGCGCGGCTGTTCATGAGCTTGATGAGCTTGTCATACGTAACAATGCCTGCTGGTGCGGCGACGCTGATGTTTACTTCATCCGAGATAATAAGTTCTAGGGGAAACTCAAAATAGCTGGGCGGGTATGCCGGATTGTAGGCTGGTACCGGCTGGCGGTAATCGCCCAGCGTTCCGTAAATCAGATCCGTTTCCTCTTTGGTATCGGGATCGACGGTATACACGATAAACTCGGACAGGATGAACATCTTCACGTCCGGGTGCGCCAGATTGGCGTATTGGATTGTCAGAAAAAAACGGTCGTCCTCATGGCGGCGCTCATTTACGGCACCGTCAGTAACATATTCCAGAAGTTCGTGGACATCGGCCAGATTCACATCCTTGTCCACTTTTCCGCTGCCGAAAGCCACCCGTGTGATCTGCAGCGGTTTTTCATGGGCCATACAAGCTGCCATGACGCTGCGCCCATGTGTGGTGACCTTGTAAGCATGCTCCTGGACGTTTTCGTTTGGGGTAGATACCATATGTTACTCTCCCTTCGATAGATTTGAAATAATGGTGGTACAAACACCACCAACACCACCTGTGCGCAGGATCGTTGTGGAAGACGGCGGAGCAGCATCTTCCGGTACTGAGAGAGACATATGCTCAGACACATATCCCCCGGTATGAAGGGCCTGGGAGAAATCTGGCCTGTCAGAATCTTCTGGCGTACTGACAGCGAAATGGATACCGGCCGCCCCACCGGCATGGAGTGCTGTTTGAGTGTGAAGTACATCCAGTTTCTCTGGAACCCCGATATCTGCATTCTCCCCAAATTTACCGCCGGTCCGGACCGTCTGCTGAAAGTCGAACGACTCTATACCAGGCGGAATGCCAATGGAGTCTTTGCTCCCAAACGCGCCTCCGGTATGGAGTTCGCTTTGAAAATCATACAGATCCTTCACCATGGGGATTCCCATGCTGACCACAGCGCCAAAACCGCCGCCAACGTGAAGCGCAGTTGGTGTTGTGGTTATTGTGAACACGATTGCATCCAAGTGAGACCGCAGACTCTTGTAAAAGTTGACCCGCTCCAGGACGGACCAGGGGCGGGTTTCATCTCCGAATGTGTCGGTGAGATCAATATTCAGTTTGAAGTGATACGGCTTTCCGTCCTCATATTCAAACCACTCCTGTACATCCGTCTTTGGATAAATGTCCCGTATCGCCATTTCCACGGCGGCCTTCGTCCCTAATATCTTGTGGACGTGCCAGCTGTCCGCCAGCGTCCGCCGTTTTTCCTCTACGGTATAATTGGGATTCCACCAGTCCACTTTGTAGTCATAGGCCAGAATATCCAGCAGCTTTTCGTCCAGACGGTTGATATCTGAATAGATGCGCAGCCGGTCGATTTCCTCCGGGCGGCGGGCCAGGAGACGTGCTGTTACCTCTGCAAGTGCAGCTACGTCCGTATCCCCCTGCAGGGCAATCGGGAACGTTGTCAGGATATTTTCCGCTGTCAGACCATGTTCACTCATGATCGCTTCCCCAATCTTCAGGTGGTTTGAGCTTGATTGTGGCCTCCTTCACTGTGCTTAGAAAAGGTGCGCTCGATTTTCCAACCGCAGTATGTGGAACGGCAAGCAGTTCCACCGAAAAGCCGAGCTTTTTCAGAACATCAAGAGATTCAAAGAATTCCTTTTCTGCAAGCCGCTTATTCATCCTCATAGCCTCCGTTCAGGATCTGGATGCTGTTGACCTGCGCCAGCTGGGGAATCATCTCCGTAATATCATAGCTCATATCTGCGCCAAGAACCGGGTTCCCATCCCGCAGGTGGGTAAAGACCGGGGACACCAGATCGATCCGCTTGATACCCGTCTCCATCAAAAGGCTGTAGAGTTTGGACGGATTGATGTCACGCCCCAGCTTCCCGCACTGCCAGGCCACATACCTGTCGACTGCGGCCTGCACCGCCGCCGCAATCTCCGCTCCGCTGCGGGTACTCTGCTGCGGAATGTAGTAGGTGAACCGAATATCATAAGGGACAATCTCCGCATCCTCCACATAAACCAGATCAGTCAGCGGACGGTGTTCATCTGCGCTACAGGCGGCCAGCACGTCCCGTTTCAGCTCGTCCGTAGCCAGGGTGCCATCGTCCATGAGAACGTAGAGCTTGACGATGCCGGGTGTGGGGGAGTTGGCCGCTACGTCCGCTATTTTCGTGCTGACCTGCATAGCCCAGTAGATGTATGCGCCACGCGCTCCCGCGCAGCTGTAGGCGTCCATAGATGCTCTCATAAGCTGATAATACTCCTCGTCTGTTGGTATGTCGGAACCGCCGTCTGACACAGTGACATTGGCGCAGCCCGAATAGAACTCGTACACATCCACTATGGTGTTAATCTGACCGGCAGCGTAGCCGTTCCCCACAAGCCCCGGAGTCTGACATTGTACATCCGCATCGACGGAACTGCCTCCTGCAGGAACGTAGTGATCTATGAGTGTTTCCCATACCAGCGTATTGCTGGAGTCGGTTACGCGGGTACCAGCGGGAATCAAAATTGCCTGTTCCTGCGGCTCTGAAATCTGAAAACGTATCTTGCAGGACGCAGGCTTTGCCGCCGGGCGGGATTGGATATAGGTCAGTTCCGCTAAGGCATCCAGATTCGCGCCGTCCGCACGGCTGGGGATGTTCTGGTTGGCACTCCAGTTGTTCAGAATTCTATCCTGCACAATCACATGGGCCACCCAACGGATAAAACCCATCATCGGATTGGACGGATGAACCGTTATTTTGGTAATCAGCTCGAATGCCTGTATCAGTTCAGAAACAACCTCGTCTGTATCGGTGGGGATAAACTGATAGGCAGGATTTCGCCGGATCTCTTTATTCTCCAATGATTTCCACCTCCACGGTTGGCCACTCCGTTCCCGGCTGAAGCATACGTGATTCAAACGTAAGGTTAACAAAGCTCGCTCGCGGCTCCCACCGCTCAATGGCCTCTTTAACCTCCGCACGCATCGCCATCCGTGCTTTAAGCGTCGGCTTGTCCAGGAAAGTTGTGGACAGTCCAAATTCACGATATAAGGGGATACTGCCTTTAGGTGTGGCCAGAATGAAAGCGATATTTTGCAGTACATCGGAAACAAGATCGGTGTTGAAGCGAATATGTTTCAAATCCGCTGCTTTTGTTGTATAACCCACCTGTACCGCCTCCTCTCAGAAGTCTTTGCTCAGGTATTCCTGAAGGCTGACGGACACAGTGGAAGCGTAAATATCGCCGTTCACATCTGTGTACTCAACCTTTATCTTGAACGATACAACCGTCCACCGGTATTTCCCATAGCCGTGTTCACCAAGGACCAACTGAAGAGCGGTTCCTTCGCGCTTGTATTTCCACAGCTTTGTGACTTCATCCATAGGATTCACGCCAAGTTCTGCCAGGAATGTAATATCGAATGTAATCTTGTCGGGGTCCAGACCGACAAACTCGGTGAGGGCGTGGGTCAGATGCCGCTGATGGACGGCATAGCGTGCGGAACCGGACCATGTCATATTTTTGAGGGTTTCTACTGTTTTGGAAGACACCTGAAAAAGCAGTCCCTCCTCGGCGCTGGTGCCAAGATAGCCAATTACCGCCACGGTCTGATTCCTCCTATCACAAATCCATCCGCGCCGAACACAGGCAGATAGATGACCAGCACCAAATCGCCCACCTTCGGCATATACGGTTTCCGGATAATTTTGTGTTTGTGGGGCACATATCTTGTTTCACCGGCCTGCGCCTCTTTGTCCTCTGTTTCAAACTCCGTCCACTGAGGATCGTCGTATTCATAGTTCGGAGTAACATCCTGGCTGATCAGAACCGGCAGCCAGCCGGAGTCCATCTGGTCATCCTCAAACCATACCCGCACCAGACGTTTATCCAAGTCCGGGTCTCTGTCCATAACCTTGCCGACACGAACGATTCCGTTCAACACCTCACTGACCAGATTTTCCCGATTCTCTTCCTCTGTCAATCAGTACCCCTCCAAACATCTCCGCGCTGTAATTTTGGTGGTGTATCCGCCGGTCGAACTGACGGTATGGACTGCCTGCTTAATGATATACTTGCCGTCCCAGCCACCCCAGTCATCTAATTGAATCGTGACGACCGCCACCAGTGCAGGGGCTGTCTATTATACAAATCTCCGAG
>CAMWSZ010000114.1 GCA_947177005.1 uncultured Clostridia bacterium
ATCACCATAGACTTTTCCATGAATCACCATAGACTTTTCCATGAATCACCATAGACTTTTCCATGAATCACCAATTTTTTATATTTACAAAAATATGGTGATGTGTTATATTTTGGAGAGGAGGTGACACTATGCCACGAAGGAAGAAATTGCCTGCCCTACCGGATTACAAGGGGGCAGGACGGAATCCGGATAATTTGCTTGTTCAGAAATCAAACCCACTTTTGACACTCTCAGAAACAAATATGACGCTGGCAGAATTGAAAATATTGGACGCTTATTTGTCCCGTATTGACAGTCACGACCCAGAGAAGCGATTTATTAGGCTTGAAAAGGGACAAATTGAGAATATTTTAGGAGTTACACAGATCAAGCCTCATGACCTGGAAAAGCGGATAGACAATCTGTTTCAGACGATAACTATTCGCGACGAACGAAAGCCTAAAGGATTTACTAAGATAGCTTTATTTGAGAAAGCCACCTGTTACCAGGATGACAACGGTCTTTGGCAGGTTGATCTTGGGGCGAGTTGGTCGGCGATGGAATACATATTCAACCCGGAAACTATCGGTTATCTGCGGTACCGGCTGGCGAATGTAATTAACCTGACTTCGAGATATAGCTATATTCTGTATTTATACTTGGAGCATAACCGGTATCGGAAGTCTTGGGAAATTGAACTGGATGAATTAAAAGCATTACTCAGATGTGAGGCAGAGACGTATAAGCAATATTATCGGTTCAATGAATTAGTTTTGAAGAAGTGTCACAACGAATTAACAGAGAAGACGACTCTACGCTTCGACTATTCACCTGTAAGACGAGGCCGAGCCGTCAGAGCTATCCGCTTCACCGTTGAGACACTTCCTCCACCGGAGGTTCCCGGTCAGATGGCCATCGGAGATATGCCCACACCTGATGACCAGATCGAGTTTCTGCGGAGTGCCTGTACACCGTCTGGAGCCACCGATCCAGAGTTCAGCCGGGTGGAGATGGAGCAGCTTTTTGAAGTCCTGGTCATGATTGACAGCAATATTCTCCCCTGCCCGAAAGATCATCCTTTTGATATTGAGTTTCGACGGTATCACTACTTGCGCCAGAAGTACACCGCCATGAATTGCTCCGATGCCAAGAAGACGATCAACCACCGGTTTCACTATTTGCTGAAGCTGGTCAAGAAGGACGCGGGAGCCTTAGTCGGTCAGGGTGTTTGATAAGCAGCAGGCTTATGGAGCCGCTCCGCCGGAACTTCGTACAAAGACCGCAGCACCGTAAATCTCCCGTTCTGGCTTCGTACAGCTTCCGCCTGAGTTCCGCATAGATGCCGTACAGCGAGAGAAAGGCGTGTGGGCTTGGATCAGCAGCAGCTCCGTACCGATGCAGAGACGGCAGCGGCTCATCTCCGCCGATAAGCTGACATTGTAACGCGCACGCGTAACGATGTCCGGAAACCCCAAGTGCCTTGCATTGGATCGGCGGGGAGCTGCCAGGACTGGTAATCATACTAACTTTTCTTTGTATAGTAAAATGCTTTACTTTTGCTGCTTTTGTGGTATGATAGGAGTATGTAAAGGGGGTGCTTACTATGGCACAGATCAGTTTGCGTATTGATGATGATGTGAAAAGAAAAGCAGAGCAGACTTGCGCGGATATTGGGCTTTCACTGTCAACCGCAATTAATATCTATCTAAAAAAATTGGGACGTGAAAAGCGTATCCCGTTTGAGCTTTCCGCCGATCCCTTCTATTCTGAATCCAATATGGCACATCTGCGGGAGGCTATTGCTCAGCTGGATGCGGGACTTGGTACAGAACATGAGCTGATTGAGGTAGACGAGTGAGAAAGTTGTGGAGCGATAAGGCATGGGCCGATTATCTTTACTGGCAGCTCCACGACAGGCAGATACTGAAGCGGATCAATGCACTGATTCGAGATGTGGAGCGCTGCCCTTTTGACGGGATCGGAAAACCTGAACAGCTACGTGGAGATTTAAGCGGGTGTTGGAGCCGCCGGATCGATGATAACCACCGTCTTGTCTATCGGGTTGTCGATGGTATATTGGAAATTGCATCCTGCAAGGGTCATTACAACGATTAATGCAAAAAAGAGAGAGGGCATTTTGCTCCCTCTCTCTTTTTCTGTCCATCACAAAAATCTTGCTCCCATTATCATGATCTTGGTCTTCCGCAGATCCGCCGCGGCGATGTTCTTCGCAAGCCGTTCGATCATGTCGCTTTCACTCTCCGGCCCGTTCGCGTCTTCCATATCCCAGTCTTCGGCGGAAATGTTTTCGTCCTGTACAGTCTGTGTATCCATTTTCAGCGTCCCCCTTTGTCTCTGTAATTCAACGGACGCTTTACGTTATATCACGGTATCGCAGATTTTTCAACACCCCCCTGAACTTGGTTCCGGGGGCTTCTTTTTGTTCGAAGCGGCTCCGCCGGCTACTGACAAAATGTCACCCTCCGCCCCTAATAATGGTTATCTTAGAGAAGTAGACGCAGCCATGAAACATCGGGGTTGAAATCATTCCCCGGAAAGGAAAGTCCCGGAAAATATTTTTTCGCTGACTACGCGTTTTCCGGGCTTCGTCAACCCCGCAGTCCCCGGGTGTGGGCTTCACAGGACCCGCGACAGGAGAGTATGACGCTAATGCATCACCTTTTTTCAAGGCCCACAGCTCTGCTCCAGCGTTCGGAGCTGGGCGGTCAGAGCGCGGCCTATCCCAGAGTTTGCACCGGGGCATTTATAAAATTTTTTGTTTTCGCGCATAACGGGATAACCGCGTTAAAGGTTGATGACAACCGGAGAAAATTTTGTGAGAAAGGAGCGCAGGCAATCGTAAGGCGGTGGCAATGCCGATTCATTTTGGTTTGACAGAAACAGGCGGCAGCAGCGGGCGCACAGCTACAACTTTGCACTGTGCGGGTTAGACGCTGATAGTGAACGGGTTATTTGACTGTCTGCGGCAGCGGACGGGGAAATAACCTGTGAACGGTGTCCGGCCAATGTCGAAAGCGGTCGAACGGTCAGAAAGAAACAGGACGTTGATGCAGTGCGGAGCATCGAAAAAGCCGCAGAACGAGCACCGGGAAGCTCGCCTAAAAAATCTCGCTATGTCTTAACAACGGGGGCTACCGGCGGCCTTACAGTCGGGGGAACGGAGGTCGAGGATATGAAGAAAAAAAGTATTGTCCGTCAGGCAAAGGAACGTTTGTGGAGTATGGCAGCATGGGGGCAGTCTAAGCACGACGACAAGAGCCGGAACAACGGAAAGCCTGCTATGGATAAAATCTACTCCCACTCGACGATGGACAATTACGTGGACGCTGCCGTGCTGTTCGTTAAGTGGGCGCGGGCGGAGCATGGCTGCAAGACGCTGGAGGACGCCCGGCAGCTTACCGGCGAATACCTGAATCAGCGGGTACGCGATGGGAAGTCAGCCTATACCGTCCGCCGAGACGCAGCGGCCTTAGGGAAACTGTACCAGATCGCAACGACGGATCTGGGCGCTGATCTGCCCGCCCGCGAGAGAAAGAACGTCACCCAGCACCGGCAGGACAAAAGCCGCGGGCATTTCAGCGAGAAGAAAAACGCTGACCTGGTTGCGCTCTGTAAGGCTACAGGGCTTCGGCGGCATGAGGTCGCAGCTCTCCAGCCTGGGGATGTGACGCAGAACGCAGACGGCAGCGTGTCCGTCCATGTACGTCAGGGCAAGGGCGGCAAGGCCAGGACAGTCACGGCCTTAGATGATAGCCCCTACAGACTTGCACAGAAAGCAGTACAGGAAGGACGCGGGACTGTCATCGCCCACATCCCGAAGTATGCTCCGGTCCATGAGTACCGAGCTGACTTTGCTATGGAGCTGTACCGCAGATTGGCACGGCCCCTGGAGGACCTTCCCCAGCGGGAGCGGTATGTCTGTCGGAAGGACCGAGCCGGAACACAGTACGACCGGGCCGCGATGAAAGCCGTGTCGGTGCAGCTGGGTCATAACCGCGTTGATGTCGTGACGCACTATCTCGAATGATCGGCGACTGCCCTTCTGTCGCGTCTGGGAGCCTGTCCACGGTCTTTCACATCGGATGGGTTTCTATACGCCCTTCCTGCGCAAAGCCGCTCTGAGGCCCGTTTCTGGGCCGTCTGCGGGGTAGTTACGGCGTTTCTATCAAAAAACACTGTTGGCATAAAAAAGTTGTGGGCAGTAGCACCGTCCAAAGTGAAATCGTTTGGGAAGTTCCCCGTTTGGCTGTTCTGCCTTTTTACAGAACAAGTGGAACAATATGTATAACAAGTATATTATACACAACATGAATAATATATACAAGTTTAACTTGATAATTAAATATCAACAGTGTACAATAGAGACATAACAGGAAAGGAGAACACGACAATGGAAGCTCTAGTTACTGTACAGGAATCTATGGTTCAAATGCAGTCGGTTTTTGACTCCGGCTTATTCCAGCGTTTTGTAAATTACATTGACCGGGAACCGACGACCGTAAAGGGCTATATTACCTGCCTGCGGCGTTTTGCTGAGTGGTTACGGAAAAATCAAATCCAGCAACCACAGCGCGCCGACATCCTCGCCTACAAGGAATATCTGAACAGCGAGAGTTTTGGTCGCTCTGGCAAGGACGCCCTGAAGCCCAGCACTAAGCAGCAGTACCTTAGAGCCGTCAAACAATTCTTCAAGTGGACAGCCGCAGAGGGCTTGTATCCCAACGTGGCAGACAATGTACACAGCGTCAAGGTCAGACGCGACATTCATCGGAAAGACGCGCTGGAGCGGGAGGCCGTGAAGGAGATCGCCGACAACATCGACCGCAGAACGGAGACCGGAAAGAGACTGTACGCTATGTACCTCTTGTGCGTCTCGTGCGGCCTTCGTACCATCGAGATCAGCCGCGCCAACGTGGAGGATATCAAGACTGTCGGTGGGCGGACTTACCTCTATGTCCAGGGCAAAGGCCATACCGAGCATGACCAACCCGTCCTTCTGGTTCCGGAAGTGAAGGAAGCCGTCCAGGACTACATGAACAGCCGCAGCGATCACTTTTCCAAGAGAAGCCCGCTCTTTGTCTCCACCAGCAATCGGAGCTTTGGTCAAAGAATCGCACCAACGACGATCAGCACCATGCTGAAGAAAGCCCTGGTCAACGCCGGGTACGACAGCGACCGTCTGACGGCCCACAGTCTTCGTCATACGTCCGGCACAGGAGTCTATAAAGCAACCGGCAATATCTACCTCGCACAGAAACACCAGCGCCACTCTGATGTGTCTACCACGGAAATCTATGTCCATGCCGAGGAGCGCGAAACCCGGAACACAGAGCAGCAGGTCTTTGATTATTACTTCCGGCCCGCTGCCGCCCAGAATACCCGGCAGGAAACGATTAACATGATAGCTGCACTCAATCCGGAGAGGCTGCTGCAAGTCTGCGAGATCATTAAGGCATTTTGCTGAGAAAGGAGGTGGCCGTTAATGGGTGATTTTACACGGGATTTCTACACGATCCCGCAGGTTGCGGAGCTGCTTCAGGTCCATGAGAACACGATCTATCGGCTTGTGCGTGCCAAGAAGATCGAACACTACAAGGTCGGTGCGCAGATCCGGATCAGCGCGTCAGAGTTGGAAAAGCTGAAGGTCGAGCGTGAAGCGTGATGAAAAATTATGTGTATCTTGTGCTTAACACATAGGATACACATGATGTATAGGAGGTACAAATGAGTCAGTATATTGATCAAGAGCATCTTAATCAGATACAGAACATCCTCAAAGGTGTGGGCCTAACCGCAGATGAAGAAAGGACTATCCGCTATTTATCCATAGAGGAAACCTACACTGTCAGGAACATCGTTTCTATCATTGCAAAAGCACGGCAGGCGGGACCAATCCACTCTGAAAACATAGTTCCCCAGGAGCTGACGCAAAAAGATCTACTAACGACATGGGGCTACCTCGAAAGTCTAAAGAATATTTACGAGCGCAAGGCCAGAGAGTCAGCCCAACGCGGGGATGACACAGGCCGGAGTCTGACCGCTGATTATATGCGGCAGTCGGCGGAGATCAGCGCCATGCAGCGGAAACTTGACAGGGAGGCCGGAACGGAATGAGAGTCATAACAGTTGCTTCTCAGAAAGGCGGCACCGGCAAGACGACAACGAGCAGCGCTATTACTTCCTGGGCTGTCTCGCACGGCATGAAGTCTCTGGCTATCGACCTCGATCCACAAGGGAGTCTGACCTGTATCATGCGCGGTAACGGAAATGCTCTAAGTAGCTACGAGCTGATGAAAGGCACATCGGCGGGGAAAGTGATTCAGGCCGGCACGGGTGAAAATATGCCGGACATCATTCCGGCCAGCCTACAGCTTGCCGCCGCTGACGCAGAATACAGCACACGGCCTGGGCGGGACTTCCTGCTGAAGAAAGCTATCGAGCCGCTGCACCAACACTATGACCTGGTTGTGATTGACACGCCTCCGACGCTGGGTACTCTGTTAATCAATGCACTGTCGGCGGCTACGGAGGTAATCATCCCTGTTCAGGTTGATACGTTCGCGCTCCAGAGTATCTATCAGTTGATGGAGACAATCAGCCAGGTCAAGGAATATTGCAACAGCGGTCTGACGGTCTCCGGCGTCCTGCTTACCCGGTATAATGGCCGAGCGATTCTTACGCGGGATCTGCGCGAGAGATTAGAGCAGGTCTGCGGTGATCTGGGCGTCCCGCTGTTCAGCACTGCGATCAGCGAGGGGATCGCGACCAAAGAAGCGCAGACGCTTCGGGAGAGCCTTTTCACTTATGCACCGAAGTCGAAGCCCGCACAGGATTACGCCGCCCTGATGGGCGAGTTAGAGATAGGAGGCTGCTACGTTGGGAAAGCAGTTTAAGGACGCTGCGGCTACGGCCCAGCCAGTTTATAATACCCTTATTGGAAGCGCACAGGATACACAGCAAGAACATGAAGTATACAACACACAAGATACACCCAGCACACAAGGAAGAAAGGGCGCGAAGCTGCCAAGAATCAACATGGCGTTCTCGCCGCAGAACCTGGAATACCTTCGTATCATGTCCGGCATCCGCGGAATAAGCATCACCAAGTATGTCAATGCCTTGATTGAGCAGGACCGTGAGCAGAACGCGGAAACCTACGAAGCTGCGAAGCGTCTGACAAGCGATAGAACTATACAGGATATTTAATACAAAGGCATTGCACGTATATCTGCGGAATGACAAGGCCCGACGAAATCAGACAATACCGCAAAATTAATGTAAAGGAATTTACTTTACAGGCAGTTTTTCCGGGTTATGCAGCCCACATCTTACACCGGCTCTGGAACAGGAAGCCAGGGCAAAACTATAAAATAATTCCGGACCCTGGAGAGGTCCGGAAAAGGAGGCGTTTATGTTTATACCACTTGATGCGATGGAAGAGCTTCAGATGGATGCTGAGGCAGTTATGGATCGTGAGTGTATTTTCATTCGGGAACCGGAAAAGTGCAGCGAGTGGCGTGCAATGATCCAGCGCGGCGATGAGACGGAGATTGCATACGCTGTCGGTCCGATTGACGTGAAGCTGCCAAAGGATTTGTCAGAGATGGTGAGGGATATCATTTCCACCGAGACCGAAAAGTGCTGGGTATGTCCGGTCGTCGCTGGGCGGAAATAAGAAAAAGCACCAGAGTTTCCTCTGATGCCCTTCAGCGATTCAGCACGGTTAGGTGCTTCATCAGTTGTCACAGTTTGAATATATCATAATCGACAGAATATTGCAAGATAGAATTTATGGGGGCCGCAGCGGGAATCCGCTGCTGTCTCTTTTTTTGATTTTGGATACCGATGGTTAAGAGATGTGTCTATTGTTCATCATGTGTAACGCACACAACAGGCACAAGGCCTAATTAGAATTATTATCATACGCTTAATTAGACTATCGCAGTAGAATGAAGACCCGCCGGACAGGTAAAAATCTGCTCGGCGGCTTTCGATTGCAGTAGCGGATCGTTGGCGGTTTGAGATACCCACACACTCCTTGAGCGACCTGCATAGGGCCGCGCAGCCGTACAAAATCTTTTGTGCGTTCAGGGGTTTGGGG
>CAMWSZ010000115.1 GCA_947177005.1 uncultured Clostridia bacterium
GCCTGCATCTGGACGGCATTGATACCGGGGATTTGCTGCTGCTTCTGATTCTGCTGCTGCTGTTCCAGGACGGCGAGGACGAGGAAATGCTGATCGCGTTGGGACTGCTGCTGATTTTATAAAACTCTCCTGTTCACCGCAAATTTCCCACTTGTATTTTGACCGGGAAGCATTTATAATAAAGCTGTCAAAAAAATATAACAGCTTTAAGGAGGAAAAACAAATGATGCAGAAAACAATGCAAACGGCCAGACGTTTCTGGATGCCGCTGATTGCCGGCGCTGTATTGCTCTGCGTGCTGACAGTCAACGCATTTGCCGCCGTCAATGCCCAGCTGCGGCCGGATATGACCATTATCATTGACGGGGTTGAGCAGACGTTTTACAGCGTGAACGGCAAAGAGGTGCATCCGATTCTCTGCGGCGGCTCCACCTATCTGCCTGTCCGGGCAATCGGCGAGGCCATGGGCAAAAACGTGGACTGGAACCAGACCACCAAAACCGTTACGCTGGCAGGGAACCGTACCTCAGCCGCAACAGCCGGTACGCCGGACGCCAGCGCGGAAATCCAAAATATCGATGTGAACTTCCGCAGTGATTTCACGATTGTGGTTGACGGCAAAAAGCAGACGTTTCAGGACGCCGCGGGGAACCCGCTGTATCCTATGCTGTATAACGGCTCCACCTATCTGCCGCTGCGGGCAATCGGCGAGCTCATGGGGAAAACGGTATCCTGGGACGGAGAAACGAAAACAGTCACCATTACCGGAAACAACCCTGACGCTCCCCTCGTAACGGACGCGGACAGCTTTTCCGGCGGCAGCGTCCCCGCCGGCTCCAATGCCGGGCTCATCACGGCGGAAGCCGCCAAGGCCGCCGCGTTAAACCATGCCGGGCTGACGGCGGATCAGGTAACGTTTACCAAAGAAAAATTGGAGTGGGACGACGGCGGACAGATATACGATATTGAGTTTTACACCAGCAGCCACCGGGAATACGAGTATGAGATCGACGCAAGGACAGGCGCGGTGCTGTCGTTCGATCACGACCACGACCACGGAACCGGTTCCGTTACGCCGCCTGCCGCGACAGGAACCATTACCCGCGATAAAGCGCAGGAGATTGCTTTAGCGAAGGTTGCCGGTGCAACAGCGCAGAACGTGAAGAAAATCAAGACGGACCGTGAGAACGGACGCCTGATCTATGAAGTTGAGATCATCTATGGCGGGAACGAATACGAATTTGAAATCAACGCCGCGGACGGTACGGTTCTGAAAATGGAAGCGGAGTCCGTTCATGACTGACAATCCCTGATAATCCAGCCCGCTGGCATTCCGCCGCCGCATGTCAAACCCCTGACACGCGGCGGCGGTTTTATCAGTATTTTTTCTTTCTGGCGCCCCGTTTTTTCCCGGCAAGGCCGCCAAACAGAATATGGATTCCTTTTGGACGGCGTTCCGGCGCTTTCGGGAGCGGATGGTGGACCGTCTGCGCCATAAATACCTCCTGACTGCTGCACGGGGTCAAGGTGTTGACCTTGCGGCAGTAGGAGCCGTCGGGCAGCAGGGAGCTGGCCTTGACGTTGTCCTTCAGCTGGGTGCGCAGAATCCATTGCAGCTGTTTTTTGATTTCCGGGTCATAGACCGGGCACATGATCTCCACGCGGCGGGTCAGATTGCGGGTCATCATGTCCGCGGACGCGATGAACCATTTGGCGGACGCCCCCTGTCCAAAGCAGTAGATGCGGCCGTGCTCCAGATACCGTCCGACGATGCTGGTCACATGCACGTTTTCCGTTTTCGCGGGGATTCCCGGACGCAGGCAGCAGATTCCGCGGATGATGAGCTGAATCTGTACCCCGGCGCAGGAGGCTTCCGACAGCTTATCCATGACCTCCCGCTCTGTGACCGCGTTGGCCTTGATGCAGATATAACCCTCCTGTCCCTTTGCGATTTCGCCGTCGATGAGCTCCAGCAGCTTGGGCTTCAGCCCGGACGGCGCGACATTGAGATGATTATAGGAGCCCTCAAGATTTCCGATGAGCATATTCTGGAAAAACACGGTGCCGTCCAGACCGATCCGCTGGTCAGCGGTCATCAGGCTCAGGTCGGTGTACATGGCATTGGTCCGCTCGTTATAATTTCCGGTGCCGATTTGGGTGATATAACTGAGTTTATCGCCGTGCCGCATGGTAATCAGGCAGATCTTGCTGTGGCACTTATAGTCCTCCACGCCGTAGATCACCTGACAGCCCGCATCCTCCAGCAGCCGGGACCAGGAGATATTATTGGCCTCGTCGAACCGCGCCCGCAGCTCCATGAGAACGGTGACCTCCTTCCCGTTTTCGGCGGCCCGGCAGAGGGTGCGGGCGATTGCGGAGGACGTGGACGAGGCCAGGCGGTAAATGGTGATGCGTATGGAAATGACATCCGGCCGGTCGGCGGCCTCCTTCAGCAGCTGCAAAAACGGGTCCACACTGTCGAAGGGGAAAAACAGCAGCCGGTCTTTCCGGCGGATCTGACTGATGATACCGGTTTTCGGGTCCTTTGGATTTTTTGGCTCCAGGTCTTCCGGCCATCTGGGCTGGTAGTCCGGGAAGGACAGCGCCGCCGTTTTTTCCTCCGGCAGTTCCTTCACCAGATCATAGACATATTTCATTTCCAGCGGGGCCTGATCGATATAGATCTGCCGGTTTTCCACTCCGGCACGGCTTTTGAGAAGCTTCAAAAATTCCACGCTGACCTTCCGGTCCAGCTCCAGCCGCACCACCGACAGCTTGGCCCGCTGCTTGAGCAGCTTGCTCATCTGACTGCGCAGGTCCTCGCCGGGATTATCCACCATATCACTGTGTATGCCGCTGTGCATATCGCGGTCCAAGTCGATATCGGCGTTGCGGGTGGCGCAGACGATGCAGAACTCCACCGGAACATAGTCGCCGAAGAGGTTCCGGGCCTGATGCAGCGCCACCGTCTCCATACGGATAAACCGGCAGGGGTCGCCGGGCATCAGCAGGAAGCGGGGGAGGCTGGCCGGCACCGGCACAAACCCCAATGACACACTGCCTTTCCGGTTTCGCAGCAGCGCCGCCACGTACAGCGCCTTATTGGCCAGGTGCGGGAACGGATGATGACTGTCCACGATCTGCGGGGACAGTACCGGCAGGATTCTGGCTTTATAGTAGGTATTGACATACTTTTTCTCTTCCGGCGACAGCTCTTCCATTGTCAGGTCACAGATGCCCTGTTGCCGCAGGAGCGCGTCCACGTTGGTATAGAGGCGGTTTTTGATCTCGATCAGACCGGGTATGACATTATAGACCTCCTCCAGCTGTTCCCGGGGCGTTTCCCCGGTCTTATTGTCGATATCGCCCGGCTTCACCAGGCTCAGATCAAAGAGGTTCCCCACCCGGACCATAAAGAATTCATCCAGGTTGCTGGTAAAAATGGAGATAAATTTGAGGCGTTCCAGCAGAGGCACGGTATCGTCCCCGGCCTCCTCCAGCACGCGCCGGTTGAAGCGCAGCCAGCTCAGTTCACGATTTTGGGTATAGGCATATTTTCCGTTTTCCCGTTCCGGGTTCAGCATGACGATCCCTCCCGAAAAATTTCAAAGGCCCGCCCGGGGCATTTTTCATATGATAACATTCTCAAACCGGTTTGGCAAGGCGGTTCATCTTAATTCTGTTCATTTTCGTATGCCGCCATAATTTCATTTAATTGCTCCAACTGTTCACGGGTTGCGGTTGGCATGGGCTTGGTGGCAGCAGCATATTGGATGATTCCCTTACCAGCCAGCGCCGCTTTCATGAAGGGCACGAAGGGCTTTCCGACAGAGTAAATGCGCATCAGGCGGTCAATGCTCCGCTGGCACGCTGCGGCTTTCTGCAAATCAGCGTTCCGCAGTGCGTGTACCCAGGAGGAGGTCAGCTCCGGGTACAGATTGGACAGGCCCGCGATACAGCCGTTGCCGCCGCAGAGGACATTATGCATAAAATTGTCGTCGAAGCCGGAGTAGATCTCAAAATCCGGGCGGACAGGTTTTACCTGCTGGATGAGTTCCCTTGTGTGGTCAAACCCGCCAATGGTGTCCTTGATCCCAACGATATTGGCATTGGTCAGGGCCAGCCTTTTCACGACCTGCGCGGAGATCTCATACCCGGTCCGCTCCGGGAAATTGTACAGATAGATATTTCCGTGTATCTCCTTTGCCAGCATATCGTAATACGCAAAGACGCTCTCATCGGTAAAATGGAAATAGTAGGGCGGGATAATGACAGCCGCATCCGCGCCCTGCTCCAGGGCATAATTAGACAGCTCCACGATCTCGCCGTACACCATGGAGGTTGTTCCGGCCAGGAGCTTGCAGCGTCCCTGAACCGTTTCGCCTGCACAGCGGATCAGCGCCTTTTTCTGGTCCAGACGCAGGCCGAAAAATTCACCGATGCTGCCCAGAATCAAAATCCCGTCCACGCCGCCTGCCAACAGGTGACGGTACAGCTTCCGGCTGGATGCCAGGTCAACTTCCCCGTCCGGCAGCAGGGGCGTGACGGCGGGCGTGATGTAGTTAATCTTCTGTTCCATGAACAGCTCGCTCCTTCCGTATCAAAGAAATATTGTCTGATTGCCGTACAAATATTATAATGATATCATTCGTCTTGTCAATATCCATATGCATTCTTTCAGACAAGATACCATCTGAAAATTCGCAGAATTATGAATGACAAATGCTCCGGCTTCTGCTATAATAGAAAGTGCATGACAGAAATACGGGCTTCAATCATAGGAGAGAGACAATGGACAACCTTAAAATGCACACCCCGGACAGGGCGGAAGACAACTTCCGCAAGCTGGCGGCGCTGTTCCCCAACGCGGTGACGGAGACGGTCAACGAGGCTGGTGAGCTCGTGCGGGCCATTGATGCGGACGTGCTGCGGCAGGAGATTTCCGCCGCGGTGGTGGAAGGCCCGCAGGAGCGGTATCAGTTCACCTGGCCGGACAAGAAGAAGTCGGTGGTGCTGGCGAACGCGCCCCTCGCCAAGACGCTGCGCCTGGACCGGAGCAGGTCCGTGGGGCGGGACGGCACACGCGGCGGCATCGACTCAGAGAACATCTACATCGAGGGCGACAACCTGGACGCGCTGAAGCTGCTTCAGGAGACCTATCTGGGCAAGGTCAAGATGATCTATATCGACCCGCCCTATAACACAGGCAATGATTTCATTTACAACGATGATTTTTCCATGAAAGCGGATGAGTATGCCGCCGCCAGCGGGCAGTTTGACGAGGAGGGGAACCGGCTTGTTCAGAATACCGAGAGCAACGGGCGGTTCCATACCGATTGGCTGAATATGCTCTATCCCCGGCTGCGGATTGCAAAGGATTTGCTGACAGATGATGGCGTAATTTTTATTTCGATTGATGATAATGAAGTTGCCAATCTGATAAAAATATGTGATGAGATATTTGGAAAAAGCAACTTCATTACTGATATTATTTGGGAAAAGCGATATACACGCAACAATGATGCGAAACTGATGTCAACCGTTATTGACCATATTTTGTGCTATAGGAAAAGCGAGGCACGGTTGATTTTGCGGGAACCAAGAACCGAAAAGCAAAACAGTACATACTCCAATCCTGATAATGACCCACGTGGGGTTTGGACAAGCGTACTGTTTACAAGTCAGCGCACAAAAGAAGAGAGACCTAATTTGTCTTATATTATAAAAAATCCAATAACTGGACAAATGGTAGAACATCCTACGAATGCTTGGAAATATAGCCAGCAAGAATACCAGCGGTTAGAAAAAGAAGGGCGTTTATATTGGGGGAAGGAAGGGAAAAATTCATATCCCCGCATAAAACGGTTTCTGTCTGAACTTGATGACGGGGTTGTCCCGATCAATCTTTGGTATTATAAAGATACAGCCACGCTTGACGAGGGAACAAAAATGGTCGATTCTCTACTGGGAAAAGATATTTTTGATTATCCTAAGCCGCTACAAATAGTAAAGCGTATGCTCAATATCATGGGAGAAAAGGATTTAATTGTACTTGACTTCTTTTCCGGCTCCGCTACCACAGCCCATGCTACAATACAACTTAACGCTGAGGACGGCGGACACCGTAAATTTATTATGGTGCAGTTGCCGGAGATTTGCGGTGAAAAGAGCGAGGCCCGCAAGGCTGGCTATGAAACCATCTGCGACATCGGGGAGGAGCGCATCCGCCGGGCGGGGGATAAAATCCGTGGGGAAACCGGCGCGGACATCGACTACGGCTTCCGCGTGTTCCGGGTGGACTCCTCCAATATGCAGGATGTCTACTACACACCCGCCGAATACAGCCAGAACCAGCTTGACCTGCTGGCCGCCAACATCAAGCCCGGCCGCACCCCGGAGGACCTGTTGTTCCAGGTCATGCTGGACTTGGGGGTCCTGCTGTCCAGCTCCATTGAGGAGACGGTGATCGACGGAAAGAAAGTGTTTTCTGTAGCGGACGGCTATCTGCTGGCCTGCTTTGACAATCATGTCACCGAGGAAACCATGACCGAAATTGCCAAACGCCGCCCGTTCTACGCCGTGTTCCGCGACAGCTCCCTGGCCGCCGACAGCGCTGCTGCCAACCTTGAGCAGATTTTTGCGTGGTACAGCCCGGAGACGGAGAGGAGGGTGCTGTGATGCCGGACATGAAGTTTAAGTTCACAATTCAGCCCTACCAGACCGAAGCCGTAGACAGTGTGGTGAACATCTTTGCCGGACAGCCCTTTAACGACCGCTTTACCTACCGCCGGGACGCGGCCGCCGTCAAACGCACTGCGGACAGCTGGCTGCAATCGGAAGAAGAATTGTATATGGGCTTTGCCAACGCCCACGTGCAGCTTTCTTCCCAGCAGCTTCTGGAGAATATCTGCAAAATGCAGGCCCAAAACAACATTATGATGTCCGATAAACTGACCGGCAGCCTGGGGGCCTGTTCTCTGGATGTGGAAATGGAAACCGGCACGGGCAAAACTTATGTCTACATCAAGACCATGTTCGAACTGAACAAGCGGTACGGCTGGAGCAAATTTATCGTGGTTGTACCCAGTATCGCCATTCGTGAGGGCGTCCGCAAGAGCTTTGACACCATGCAGGAGCACTTTATGGAGCATTACGGCAAAAAAGCCCGCTTCTTTGTGTATGACTCCAAAAACCTCGCGGAAATCGATAATTTCAGCCAGAGCGCGGATATTAACGCCATGATTATCAATATTCAGGCGTTCAATGCCCGCGGCAAAGACGCCCGGCGCATCCGCACGGAGCTGGACGGCTTCGGTTCACGGCGCCCGATTGACGTGATAAAGGCCAACCGGCCCATTGTCATTCTGGATGAGCCCCAAAAAATGGGCGGCAAAGCTACGCAGGAAAGCCTGAAAGAGTTTAACCCCCTGTTCTGCCTGAACTATTCCGCTACCCATAAGCAGCACCACAACCTTGTTTTCGTTCTGGATGCTTTGGACGCTTACAACCGGCGGCTGGTCAAAAGGATTGAGGTTGTGGGATTTGCCATCAAAAACCTGCGGGGGACTGACGGGTATCTGTTTCTGGAGGGCATTGTGATGTCGCCCAACAATCCGCCCAAGGCCCGTATGGAGATCGAGATCCGATACGATAAATTTATTAGACGGGAAACACGGATTGTTGGCAAGGACGACAACCTCTTTGAACTCTCTAAAGGTATGGAACAGTACCGGGGCTTTCGCGTCAGCGACGTTGATCCCAATGGAGCGGTTTTGTTTACCAACGACGAAGTGATCCGGGTCGGCGAGGCCGCCGGAGATGTGTCCGAGGCTGACCTGCGCCGCATTCAGATCCGGGAAACCATTCGTTCCCACTTTGAGAAGGAAAAGGAGCTCTTTGCCAGAGGCATCAAGACCCTCTCCCTCTTTTTCATTGACGAGGTGGCGAAGTACCGTAAATATGACGGCGAGGGCAACGAGATCAACTCCCAGTATGGCGAGGGTTTTGAGCAGGAGTACGCCGGGATCATGAAAGAAGTGGCTCTTATTCACAGCTGACGCGG
>CAMWSZ010000116.1 GCA_947177005.1 uncultured Clostridia bacterium
GCAATCTTTAGTCCCTTGATTTCCCGGCTCATGTGGTTGAAGGTACCCTCGATCTGCTGAAACTCCTGGGCACCGGTATTTGCGCTCAATCGAAAATCCAGGTCACCGGACTCCAAACGCCGCATGGCATCGGTGAGCCGGTGGAGGGGCCGGACGATGAGCCGCCGCAGCATCACGAACAGCAGGGGAACGGACAGCAGCATGAACACGGTGATGATTTGGAGATACTGCTGGAGCAAGGGCAGAGACTCGACCACTTTCTGCCGCTCCATCGTTTCACAAATTTGCAGATCACAGAGAGCGGAGGCGGCACTGAGCAGAACAGAGTTTCGAGGAGTCTCTGTTTGCGCCAGCTGTCCAGCAGTTTGGAAACGGATATCCGTCCCCTCAATATGCAGATGGTCCAAGGCCAGGAAGGCACCGCCGTAAATACCATTGCTGGAGCTATATTTTATGAGATAAGCACTGCCATTTACTTCGGTATAGTGCCAGTCAGAGCTGTCCTTCTGGGGCAGCAATTTCTCCCGAAAAAAAGTCTCCAAAGTATTCTGACGGCCGGAGGACTCACCGTCTATAGAATAGATGTAGTAAAACTCTGTATCCGGCACGAACAGGAAAAAGCCACTGACGTACTGGTAGTACACACCCTCTCTAATGGTGTCTTGGTTGAGCCGGTTGGCAGCATAATAGAAGTCCGGGGAGCTCCGGTCCGCCAGATATACCGTTGTGCTGTTGCGAAAGGTAATGGTGCTGACATAGTTTCCGGCCAGCCCCAGCTCCCAGTCAATCTGAGACATGTAGCTCTCTAATAGTTGGACTTTGGCCTGGGTCACCTGTTTTATACTGTCCCGCATGAACCGCTGGTTGATATAGGACGACAGAAATACCACCGGTAAAAGCAGCAAAAAAAGTACCAAAACAATTTGAAGTGTGATAGAATGTAAAAAACCGTTCTTTTTCTCCGACATATTCATACCTCGCATTCCCTGTAATAAAGCAATCAAATCTGTATAGGGGCCGCAGCCGGGGGAGTCTTGCTGTTGGTCTCAGACAGTGAGACTTGCTGATGTCAGCATAACAGAGATAACCCAACTTTTCAATCAATCCCGGCCAAAGAGTCGGAAAAGGACAAGGAGGTATGCAAAATGGACACTGTATGCAAAACGATCTCGCGCCTGCTGGCGGCCCTGCTGGCCCTGCTGTGCCTGGCTGGATGTTCCAAAAGCGCCAAAAGAGACACGCCGGTCTCCGCCAGTGTGATCCCTTTGCCGGAGGATTTGCCGGTGCTGACTTATCCATTGATTACTTCCGGCGACACACCTGCCAGTCTGGTGGAAATGGAGCGGCAGTTCAATATTTACTGTGCTGAAAAAATCGGCGCTACAATCCGATTCGTGACTGTAGATGTGAACACTTTGGAGAACTACTATCTCCTGCGGCAGTTTGGGGAGGAGGCTGTTGACTTCATTGCCCTTATGCCAGCGGTGACCCAGTTGGCAGACATGGTGGATGCGGGTCTGGTTATGCCTCTAGACGGTCTGCTGGAGGAGCACGGTCAGGGTGTGGCCGCCGCAGCGGCGGAGGTGCTGCCGGTTGGACAGATAGGCGGCATCCAGTACATGATCCCGGCGGTGAAAGATGTTTACACAATGGGGACCAGCATTGAGTTCAACGCGGCCCTAGTGAAGAAGTACGGCTTTGACATCCATGCGGTACAGACGATTACGGATCTGGAACCTATGCTGGCAGTCATTGCGGCCAACGAGCCTGGGGTGATCCCGCTGACAGCCTATGGCGATACCACCGGCTTTACGCAGCTCCTCAGCGGATACGATAGCTTGGGGGACACCTTGGGCGTACTGAATCTGGCAGAAGACGACAGCTTGACGGTAGTGGACTGGTATGAGACGGATCGTTTCCTGGAGTTGGCCAGGCTCATGCGGGATTGGAACGAAAAGGGTTATATCGACCGGGACGCGGCGGTCCGGCAAGTCAGCGGCACTCTGCAGGTTCGTAGCGGCGGGGCCTTTTGCAGTATCGGTACCATCACCCCCGTCGGCGGCGATTTGGGGACTAATCTGGACAGTGCCTCCGGCATGGCGGAGGTTCAGCTGGCTGACCAGTCTCAAATGTACAACAGCTACAATGTGGCTTTAGAAGGGATCTGCATCTCCAGCTCCTGTCGAGAGCCAGAGAAGGCCATAGCCCTGCTGGATCTGCTGTATACTGACCCCTATGCTGCCAATTTGATTGTATCAGGTGTAGAGGGAACGGACTATGTGTTCAATGAAGATGGTTTAGCAGATGACGGTGGAAGTGTGTTCCTCCTATTCGGCCAGCCCATCAATCAGTCTCTTCGGTATATGTCTACAGGCATTGGAACAGAATATGAGACACGGTGCGCTGCCTTCACCGCTAACGACACGGTTTCACCGGCGTTTGGTTTCGTCTTTGATTCATCGCCAGTGGCCCGGGAGATGGCACTGTGCCGAACGGTGGTGAAACAGTATTATCCACTGATCGACTGTGGCTGTGTGAACCCGGATACCGAGATTCCTAAATTTGTGACGGCGCTGAAGGATGCGGGGATCGAAACCGTTGTCGCTGAGAAACAGAGGCAGTTGGATGCGTGGAGCAGGACGATGAGCCGCCATTTTCTGATAGCCGCCAACGATATTGATGCTGGTGTAGTTTTTCCGGTCAGTCCGGATGAAGTGCTATCATAAAGTTATGAACCATCGATTCTTCCATTGCTGCGAAACTCCTTTGGAGAGCATCCATACCGCTCCCGAAACCGCCGGTAGAAGTAGCTGCTGTTGTCATAGCCAATGGCGGAGATCACTGCCTCCACAGGCAGCGTGGTATTGGACAGCAGATAGACCGCCTGCTGGAGCTTCCGCTTCCCAAGAAGCTCTTTGAAGTTACATCCGGTATGCTTTTTCAACAGACGGCTGACCTGATAAGCAGGCAGCTTCAGCCGGACGGACAGATCCGCTAAAGTTCCATCCTTGTAGTGGGCTTCAATGTATTGCAGCGCGTCAAATACCAATTTGTCCTGCCCGGAAGCGCCTTGACGGATACTGTCTGCAAATCCGGACAGGTTCATCAGCAGAAGCCCCATGCTGGTTTGGATGATTGTGTTGGTTCCGCTTTGATGCCGCAGGATGGTCCAGATCATGCTCTCCATCAGGTTCTCCACAGGTACGATCCCTTTGGCGGGGATATGGAGGTAGCTGGACAACCCCGCTTCCCCAGAGATGGAAGACAGGAGGAAATCCCGCAGGACGTTTTCCCGTTCAATCATAGAGATAGGCCGCTGGAAGAATTCCGGCAAAATGATGAAATTGACCGCCACGTCCCTCTCGCCGGCGGGAAGGATCTCATGGCAGGCGTTTTGATTGAGGAAGAGCAGATCCCCCTCCTGCAAAGTGATGTACTGCGTTTGGTCAACGATATGTGTGGTGCTGCCGCTGCACATATAGACCAGCTCCACATAGTTGTGCCGGTGGCAGGGGAAGTGAGCAAACCGGGTGTGGGGACGGATCTCGATCAGTCGTCCCTTTTCCAACAGTTTCCGGCTGTCGATCACGAATTCCTGCCGGGAGGTATACAGTTCTTGCTGGATCTCTCCTTTGCCTTCCAGAATGGTACGTTCTTCCGGCGTGATCTGCCGGAGTTGGGATAACAATTCCTGCCGCATCGTTCCGCCTCCTGCTGTTTTCCACCAGTATAACACAAAGTGCAAATAAGGTCCTAACATTTTTTGATAAGGACCTTATTTTTTCTGTCCTTTTTCAGTATGATGGTTCCATCAAGAGACAGGAAGGTGGAATCATTGGAAAAATATTATCTTGCAATCGACATTGGGGCATCCTCCGGCCGGCATATTCTAGGCCATGTGGAGGATGGGAAGTTGGTGCTGGAGGAAGTTCACCGCTTCGACAACAAGCAGGTCCAGCGGAATGGTCATGACTGCTGGGACGTGGATAACCTATGGACTGGCATTTTGGATGGGCTGAAAGTCTGCAAAGCCACGGGGAAGATCCCTACGGCCATCGGTATCGACACATGGGCGGTGGACTATGTTTTACTGGATGGCGATGATAATATGATCGGCGATGCGGTAGCCTATCGGGACAGACGCACAGCGGATATGGACGCTGTGGTAGATGAAATGATCCCCCGGTCGGAGCTTTACGCCAGAACCGGCATCCAATATCAGACTTTTAATACCATTTACCAGCTTACCGCCCTGAAGCGGGAGCATCCGGAGCAGCTCGACGCAGCAGAGAGTCTGCTGATGATCCCAGACTACTTCCATTTCAAGCTCACCGGAGTAAAGAAGCAGGAATACACCAACGCCACCTCCACCAACCTGGTGAACGCTGCGGGAAAAGGCTGGGACCGGTCCCTGATTGAAAGACTGGGTTTTCCACAAAAGCTGTTTGGGGAGTTGTCCATGCCTGGAACTGAGGTTGGAGAACTGACGGAGGAGATCCAAAAGGAAGTGGGTTTCAACGCCATAGTCATCCTCCCGGCCACCCACGACACTGGCTCGGCTTTTCTGGCTGTCCCGGCTAAGGATGAGAACGCGGTCTATCTCTCCAGCGGCACCTGGTCCCTGTTGGGGGTGGAAAACAACGAGCCCATTATCAGCGAGGCGTCCCGGCTCCAGAATTTCACCAACGAGGGCGGTGCGTGGTACCGGTTCCGTTATCTGAAGAACATTATGGGACTGTGGATGATACAGTCCGTCCGCCGGGAGCTGAACGGCGTGGAGTATATTGCGGGAAAAGCCAGCAAGTACGCCGCCGGAAAGACTTACTCCTTCCCGGACCTGATTGCAGAAGCCCAGGGGGCGGAGGATTTCCCCTCCGCAGTGGATGCGAATGACAGCAGCTTCTTAGCGCCGGACAGCATGATCGATGCCATCAAAGCGTACTGCGCCAAAACCGGACAGCCGGTGCCCGCCACCACCGGCGAAATCATGCAGTGTGTCTACCGCAGCCTGGCAAAGTGCTACAAGGATGCAATCGCGGGCCTGTCTGCTCTGACAGGAAAGACCTATACAAGCATCAATATCGTGGGCGGCGGCTGCCAGGATATGTACTTGAACCAACTGACTGCCAACGCCGCCGGCATTCCGGTCTGTGCCGGACCGGTGGAGGGGACAGCCATTGGAAATCTCATCATTCAGATGATTGCAGGCGGAGAATTTCAGGATTTGCAGGCGGCACGGACCGCTGTTGCGAACAGTTTTAATATGAAGGAGGTCCTACCATGTTAGTTGAAACCAAAGCCCGGATAGGCGTATTTGCCATTGCGCTGGGTGCGTACCTGCCCCAGTTCCCATCGCTGGTGCCGGAGTTTGAGGCACAGTATGAGGCATTCAAAAAAACGATCCCCGATACGGTAGAGCTCATTGACGGCGGCCTTGTCACCACAAAAGAGCTGTCCCAGGCGGCAGGGGACAAGTTCCGTGCCGCGGATGTTGATCTGGTGATTCTCCAGCTGCTGACTTACGCCACATCCTACAATATGCTGCCCGCCGTCCGGGATCTGGACGTGCCTGTTGTCCTGGTCAACCTCCAGAAAAAGAAGGCCCCCGACTACTCCAACACCGATACCGCAACCTGGTTGGGCGAACTGTACGCCTGCGGCGCGGTGGGTGAGATGGTGGCTGACCTGGAGCGGGCCGGAAAACGCCACGCTGTCATCACCGGCGTGGTGGAGGGCGGCGATCCACAGGTCCAGGCGGAGATTGAGGACTGGTGCCGGGCGGCTCAGGTGCGCCGCCGCTTCCGGGACACCAATCTGGCCCAGATCGGCAGGCCCTATCCCGGCATGATGGACCTGTACATCGACGAGACGAACCTCTATCACCGGATGTTCCTCTATACCAAGCAGTTCGACTGGGAGAAGATGTGGGCCATTGCCGACAGCGTCACCGATGAGGACGCCATCCGGACCAAGGCGCAGGACATCCTGGACACCTTCGACATTGAGGGCGGAGGGACCATTGAAAAGGTCTGGGAGATGGCAAAGTATGTGGTTGCTTTTGAGCAGTGGGTCCAGGACGAGCAGATCGCCTTTGTGGCTTCCCATTACGACGGTTTTGCCCAAGGTAAGGCCGGGGTTCTGGACAGTATGCTGATCCCCGCTTTCTCCATGCTCATCAAGCAGGGGGTGGCCTGCGCGGTGGAGGGCGACATCAAGGTCGCTATGGCTATGAGCATCCTCAAGACGATTTCCGGCGCCGGGCAGTTGTCCGAGATGTACTCCATTGATTTCAATGAGGACATCTGTATCATCGGCCACAGCGGATCCGGTGACGCGGACATCTCCAGCAGGAAACCTACGATGAAGATTGTTCCTATATTCCACGGAAAGACCGGCGGCGGTTATCTGACCCAATTCTATCCCCATCTCGGCCCTGTGACCTACCTGGGTATTACCCAGGATAGAGACGGCCATTTCAAATTCGTGGCGGCAGAAGGCGTCAATGAGGACGGCCCCATCTTCACCTTCGGCGATACCAATATGCGGACTCGGTTTACTTGCGGCGCGCGAGAGTTCTGCAATCGCTGGAGCGAGGCCGGACCCACCCACCACATGGCGGCGGCAAGCGGCAGGCACATCGACACGATTTTGAAGGTGGCAAAGATTTTCAATGTCCCAGTAGACATCGTTACAAGATAAATGGAGGAAAACGATCATGAAAGTTTTAGACGCGGAATTTGTACAGGGCTTTATGCGCATGGCAGGCGACGGCTGGCAGCAGGGCTGGCATGAACGCAACGGCGGAAACCTCAGCTACCGCATGAAAGCGGAGGAAGTGGAGTCCGTCAAGGAGGAGCTGCACCCCGGCGAGTGGAAGCCCATCGGGACCAGCGTCCCGAAGCTGGCAGGGGAATATTTCCTTGTTACCGGCTCCGGAAAGTATTTCCGCAACGTGACCATCAAGCCTGAAGATTCCTTCTGCATCATCGAACTGGATGACAAGGGGGAGAACTACCGCATCTGCTGGGGACTGGTCAACGGCGGCCGCCCCACCAGCGAGCTTCCCAGTCACTTGATGAACCACGAGGTCAAGGTTACCGCCACCGGCGGCAGGTACCGTGTGATCTACCACGCCCACCCCGCCAACACCATCGCTTTGACCTTCGTGCTGCCTTTGACAGACGAGACTTTTACACGGGAACTGTGGGAGATGGCTACGGAGTGTCCTGTTGTGTTTCCGGATGGCATCGGCGTTGTGCCGTGGATGGTTCCCGGCGGACGGGATATTGCCGTGGCCACCAGCGAGCTGATGAAGAAATATGATGTGGCAATCTGGGCGCACCATGGAATGTTCTGCTCCGGAGAGGATTTCGATCTGACCTTTGGATTGATGCATACAGTAGAAAAATCCGCTGAGATCCTGGTCAAAGTCCTGTCCATGACTCCCGCCAAGCGGCAGACTATCCAGCCAGATGAGTTCCGGCATCTGGCAAAGGACTTTCATGTGGAGCTGCCGGAACGGTTTCTGTACGAGAAGAACTGACATGTGGAATGTCATATCATATAGCAACAAAAAAGGTGCTAAGGGAAATCATTGTTCCCTTAGCACCTCGTAGATTCGACACCCAAGACACGATAAGAACCTGAAGTATTCACCATTTCATTATAAATTATTCTTTTCTATGTTTCCCACATATTTTTAGGAGACAGTCGGCAGGGAAGTTAAATCGTGATGATGAATGGCATTATCATCAACAGCAGGTAGGACCCCAGCCGGAACCATTTGATACATTCAGGAATTTCCTGCCGCATCTTTTTTGAGAGTGCCCCGGTGATGACCGCCAACAACAACACAGGACTTGCCATACTCGCTAAACTGAATGCCACTCCTGTGGCTCCGGCCAAAGCGACTGGTAGGGTGAAGGAATAGCCAATCATCAGCAGCAGCGGCGCACAAGGCGTAAAACCGTAGGTCAGTCCTGCGCACAGCATAGGCAGGACACCCGCTTTGCCCTCCACCCTGCCGCAGTCAT
>CAMWSZ010000117.1 GCA_947177005.1 uncultured Clostridia bacterium
ATCCAGCAAAACAAGCGCCTGAGAAATCTCCAGCAGATTTTTTCCCAGAAACGGGTGGGCGAGAAACGTCTCTGCCTCCTCAAGATTTTGAATGGCGTACATTTGGGAGGTGCGGCTTTTCCCCAATCCGCGGATCTGCGGAAAAATATACCACATCCAATGGCTGCGTTTTCTGCCGTTTTGGATTTCGGCAAGGGCCTGCGGGTAGTCCTGCTGCTGTGCGGTGACAAACCGCGCCAGGGTATCAAAAGAATCCATTTTATCGCCTCTTCAGAAGGACTGTGTTCAGCGGCGGGAGATCTCCCCTGTCAAACAGTCCACAAAATAAGAATAGGTATCGGTGCTGATCCGCCACGCCGGTAAAAGGCGTACAGTTGTGGTAGTGGTTTGCAGCTCATAGATGCACTGGATATCCGTCACCTCACTGCAAATGATACCGGCGGCATTGCGGTAGTCCAGGAAACGGACCAATGCGGTAATGCAGTTGATACGGTCCGCGTTTTCCACGGCGGCGTCCTCTATATTGACATGCGCACCGGTGACGGAGGTGAGGACGCCGTCCTCAAAGTAAATGGTGATATTGCAGCCGTAAATCAGGACCCCCGCGACCTCCTGCACAGCCGACACGGAGCCGGAGCAGTTTTTGACATCGATTTGGAGGTTTGTATAACCGAACTGGGCACAGAACTGCTGGGAGAAATCGGTGATATTGCCGACGGCCAGAGACAGGCGGCTGCCGTCGAAGCTGCCGCCGGAACGGAACTGGATCGCGCCGCTGGCGGTTTCATAGCTGTAGATGCCGCCGCCCTGACTGGAGGAGGCCGCGCTGCCGCCCAGAAGATAGGAGGCAATCGCCTGTTCGGTCTCGGTATGGCGGGAGAGGGTAAGGGGGCTGAGGGCCTGCTGGGCGGTCTGCAAATGGCTGTCCAGGGTAAGCTGACTGGCCTCATAGAGTGCGGAGAGCTGTTTAACTGTATAGTTCTCCACCCGGCGCGACTGCCAGCGCTGGCTGCCAATAAGCAGCAGCAGACCGGCGTTTAACAGCAGCAGAATCAGGATCGCTATATTTTTGAGACGGAAGGTTTCCAAGGTATGCCCCTTTCCAAGAAAAACGGTATTTGTTTATCCGGCCAGCCACACCGCGGAGAGCGGACGGTCGGCACGGTCGATATAGGCGAGGCGGAGTCCGCCGCCGGAATAGAGGGAGGCGATAGCGGCCGCCATTGCGGGGGGAAGGAGCGAACCGGCGTCAGATGCAAGGGGCGTGTAGGCGCGGCAGCGGTAGGAGAAAGCGGTGATGGAGACGCCGGAGACAGTGACGCTCAAGGCGTCGGCTTCATCGGGGAAAGAGACGGGGATGCCGCTGCACTGATAGCCGAACCGGATAATATAGCCCTTTTCGGTCTCCTCAACACCGCAGAGATACAGCGGCGACGCACCGGTGCCTCCGGCGAGTGTGGAGGCTAGATTTTTGGCTGCGCAGAGCGCTTCCGGCAGGCCGCTGCTTTCGGCGGGCAGGCGGTAAAGGCGCAGGGAGACTGGCCCAGAGCCGGTGTAATAGACGGTGCCGTCGGGACTGATCCGGACGGTGCGGGGGGATTCCTCCACCACCTCTGCGCCGTCCCGGTCGATATAGCGGGAATTGGTGTGAGGGTTAAAATCCAAGGTTGTCAGCAGGTTATAGGCCGTAAAGCCCGGGGGGATATCGGATTGGAGGTCCGGCGGCTGTTCCACCTCTGCGGCCAGAAACGTATAGGGTGCCAGCGTGGTATAACCGGTCTCGTATGCGAACGCACTGCCGTTGGGCGCGACGGAGGCGCAGACGGCCCGCACCGCCGATACCGGAAGCGCCGTCGTACAGCGGAAGACGGTTCCGTCCTCGCCGGGCAGATACAGATCGACTGTATCCTCAGAGCGTACAGCCAGCGCAAGCGCACACACGGAACAGTCAAACGGGGCAGTTTCGTCCAGGCAGGCGGCCACCGCTGCCAGCGGCAGTCCGGACAGCAGGCCCACATACAGGCTGGAGCCGCTGAGCGCGTTCCGGAAGGCCGGCTGGGTAACGGACTCCATTTCGGCGGCGGAACCCAGCGCCTCCCGAAAGGCGGGAATCACCTGCTGCAAAAGCGGGTCAGACTCCTCCACGCAAAGACGGCCGTAGCGGCCATATTCGCTGTCGTCCGTAATCATCAGATGCACCGACCCGAGCAGGCCGCTCAGCTCCCCCGCGGCGGCCTGTACCGGCTGGACCGCCAGCGCGGACGGAGGCGTCACACGGTTCAGCCAGCCGTCCGGGAGCAGGGGCGTCTTTGCCAGCAAAAACAGTGCGGAAGCCGTGAGAAGGATCAGCGCCGTATTTTGCAGGGCATTGATAAGCCGTTTGTTAGTTCTCATAGAAGCTCCCCCTCCCGCTCCTGACGGACCGGCAGCACTATGCGGACGGTACAGCCCGGGCCGTCGTGACTGCCCAGACTAATGGTGCCGTGGTGGCGCAGCACGATCTCCTTTGCGATAGACAGGCCCAGACCCGTGCCGCCCTTCTCACGGCTGCGGGCCTTGTCCACACGGTAAAAGCGGTCAAAAATCCGTTCCCTGTCCTGCTGTGGGATGCCGATGCCGTTATCCGCCACCTCAATCCAGACCTTTTGACCGGTAATCCCGGCGTCAACAGAAATCGTTCCGCCGTCGGGGGTATACTTAATGGCGTTGCCGATGACGTTCATCATCACCTGCTCCAGACGGCTGCGGTCGCCGGTAATCACGGGCAGCGTGATGCCGGACCCATACTGCCGGACCAATGTATGGCTGTGCTTCTGGGCGTCCAGCTCCACGGCCCGGCAGACGGACTCAATGGCCTCCACCAGCGGAAACCGGCTCATACGCAGGTCCGCCCGTCCGGAATCCAGACGGCTGAGGGTCAGCAGGTCCTGCACGATGCGCGTCATACGGTCGGTTTCGCTGATGACGATATCTAAAAAGCTCTCCGCGATTTCCCGGGGGATCTCGCTGTCATAGCGCAGGGTCTCGGCATAGCTGCGCACATTGGTGAGGGGCGTGCGCAGCTCGTGGGAGACGTTGGCGACGAATTCCTTTCGCATTTCGTCATTTTTCCGCTGGGCGGTGACGTCGTGGAGAACGGCCATAGCGCCGCCCGCCTCGTCGGAGACCGGCGCGAGGTACAGCTCCAGAATGCGCCTGCCCACATGCAGCTCCCCCGAGACAAAATTGGGGCGCTGGAGTGCCATGACTTTCTGGAGGGGGGCCTGTTCGCCGAAAAGCGCGTCGTAATCATAGAAAGCAACCTCACGGCCCAGCATGGAGCTGGCAGCGGGATTGCTGGTGAGCACGGTGCCGTCGCCGGCAAAGGAAACGACGCCGTCCGTCATATGGAGAAAGAGGGTATCCAGCTTGTTGCGTTCGTTCTCGACGGCCTCCAGGGTGTCCTGAAGGACCTCGGCCATATCGTTGAAGGTGGTGGTAAGGATACCGATTTCGTCGGTGGACTCGACGGCAATCGCGTCGCTGAAATCCCCGGCGGCAACCCGTTCTGCGCCCTCGGTCAAGCGTTCTATGGGGATAATCATGGTCTTGCTCAGCAGGAAGCTCAGCAGAACCGAGATCAGCAGACCCACTAAAAGCGCCTGCAAAATAATAACAAAGAGCTGTCCGTTCAAAGCGGAGACGGTATCCCGGTTATCGTAGATATAGATAATGTAGGCGTTTTCGCCGCCGGTGATTGGGATAGCGACGTCCATATAATTAGAGGCGATATCGCTCTGGTCCCCCACAGTGCCGTCGCCGCTGGCGATGCCGCTGCGCACCGCCAGCAGATTGGGGGAGGACTGGAGCCTGTCGAAAGCGTCCTGACCGTCGGAACCGGCGAGAAACGCGCCGGTCCGGCCGTCCAAAATGTAATAGTTGCGGGTATTGGAATTCAGCCCCAGATCTCCAGCTTTCGCCTCGATCATCTCCTGGAGCTTGAGGACATTTCCCTCCGCGGTCCAGCTTCTGAGGGACGAGACAAAAGGCGTGTTGGATGGATTCGACGCGCCAAAGACGCTTTCTATCTGCTGATAAAATTCGTCAATATAGAAGGACGTGATGCTTGTCATCATAAAAGCCCCGACAATAGTCATGAGCGACGTAATCAGCAGCACCATGATAAGCACAAGCTTCATATGCAGGCTGCGGAACAAAAAACTCCTCCCTTCTGCCGGACGGCAGTTTTATAAGGCCCTGAGCGTTCGCTGCGGGCAGAAACGTTTGATAAAAGAACGCATTACTGCCCTGCGAAATAATAGCCCACGCCGCGCCGGGTGAGAATCAGGGCGGGATTGGCGGGATCGTTCTCAATTTTTTCCCGCAGGCGGCGGACGGTCACATCCACGGTCCGGACGTCGTCGCCGACGTATCCATAGTTCCAGACCTGCGCCATGAGATCGCTTCTGGAGAAGACGGTGCCGGGATTTGCGGCCAGAAACGCGAACAGTTCATACTCCCGCTGCGTCAGGTCGATAGGGGTATCATGCTTGAACACCTGACGGCTGTTGGTATTGATGCTCAGCCCGCCGCCTACGGCCGCCGCCGCGCCGTCGCCGCCGGGGGACATGGCGGTGGTGCGCCGGATGTTGGCTTTCACGCGGGCCATGACCTCCCGAATGGAGAAGGGCTTTGTAATATAGTCGTCCGCGCCCAGCTCCAGGCCCTTGACCTTATCGTCCTCCTCCTCCCTTGCGGTCAGGATGATGACCGGGACATTGTGCCCTTTTTCCCGCAGGACGCGGCAGACCTCAAAGCCGTCAATTTTCGGCAGCATCACGTCCAGGAGGATAATATCCGGTTTTTGGTTCAGCGCGGCGTTCAGACCGGCCTCGCCGTCGTAGGCGGTCAGAATTTTGTACTCTTTTTTCAGGTTATACTGGAGGATATCGACAATACTCTTTTCATCTTCCACAATCAGGACAGTCTTTTTTTCATCCATACAAAATCCCTCCGTTTCTCAAAAAGCAGCAACTTGGATGAAACAGTACCGGGGCGTTACAGGAGGCGGGCGGCGTTACAGGCCGAGGAGGATTTTGGCTTTCAAAACAGCGGCAATCGTTTTGGCGTCCCGGATCTCTCCGGACAGCACCTCCTGTACCAGCGCGGCAAAGGGGATGCGTTCCAGGTCCAGGAACTCGTCCTCATCCAGGTGGGTCTCCCCGAATTGCAGGTCACGGGCCAGATACATCCGGATGATCTCCCCGCAGTAGCCCGGTGACGGATACAGCTCGCCCAGGGAGTCGAACTGTCCGGGCACAGCGCCGGTTTCCTCCCGCAGCTCACGAATGGCGGCCTGCCGGGGGTCCTCGCCGTATTCCAGCTTACCGGCTGGCAGTTCCCGCAGGAGCTGCATATAGGGATACCGGAACTGCCTGACCAGCAGCGCCCGGTTCTGCCCGTCCAGCGCCAGAACACACACGCCGCCCGGATGATCCACAACCTCCCGGAAGGACTGATTGCCGTCCGGGAGCAGGACGGTATCCCGGCGGATATGCAGGATTTTTCCGTCAAAAATTTTCTCTGAGGACAGCGTTTTTTCTGTTAATTCCATAGCAGTAGTTCTCCTTTTTATTCAGCGGTGGCGGCGGGCTCTGAGACAGGGGACAGCAAATCCGTATAGACGGCGTCGATGCCCTCGCCGAACAGTTTTTCTGCCTGCTGCGGGTCGTTGACGGTATGGCTGTAGAGCTTTAATCCGTAAGCGTCCGCGATATTTGCGTAAGAGGCCCGCCAAATGGTTTTGTCAATGGTGATGCCCAGAATATTATCGTGAACGGAGCAGAATTCGGCGAACACCCGGAACTCATCCAGGGAGCCGTCAAATTTTTCCTGATAGAGCGTATAGATACAGCCGGGAAAGTGGTGGGTATTTTCCACAATGGTGTACATATTCCGGTTATAGAACTGGACGACAAACCGGTCCAGCAGATAGGACAGTCCCAGCTCTTTGGCTTCGGAGAGCATCTCGTCGAACTGCATCTGCACAAATTCCGGTTCAACGAATTTGGTATCGGTAATGATGCAGACATCCGGATATTCCCGCATCAGAAGCAGGAGGTCCTGGAAGGACATAGGGGTATATTTTCCAAGAACCGGCTTGGCGCGGAATTCCTCCAGGGTTGGCACAGTGGCCTCGTCCACACCCTCCTGCCACGTAGCGCGCCAGTCGTGGCGCAGGACGAGTTTGGCGTCTCTGGTAAGGCGGAAGTCGGCCTCAAACACACGCACGCCCTTCCGGTACATCTCCTCAAAGCACTCCCGGCAGTTCAGCGTGGACACGCCGCCAACGGTGCCGAGGCCGTGGGCGATATAGCGGTATTTTTCAAGGATTTCCGGACCGGTCAGCTCGCCTTCAGGCTTTTGCTGTTCGGCGGGCGGAAGGGCTTCCGCGGCTAATATATCTTCCAGAAAAACAGTATCTGACAGTGGTGCCGTGATTGCCTGCGGCTCCGGCACAGCCGCGGCGTTCACCGTACCGGCGGCTGCCGCGGCGGGCAGGCTCAGGGCTTCAACAGTAACAAGTGTAATCAGCAGGCGGCAAAGGGGCCTGCCTTTGCCGGAAGGGGATTTGCTGCGCTGAGACATAATAAGAGACCTCCACAAAAAAGAATTATTGTTAGTATACCATGCCGCGCTAAAAAATGCCATACCTATTCTAAATAATTGACGGCGTTCCGACAGGATGCCCTGCCGGGACGCCGCGCGGTGATCCTGATTCTATCAAGAAAAAGGATCAAATCAGTTGTTTTAAACGCAGCCCTGATACAGCCATTTGCTGCGCCAGTAGTACTGCAAAAACAGAAAGCTGTCACACAGATCCTGCCGTTCCGGCGGAATGCCGTCCGTCAAAACGCCGTCTATCACAAAATGGTCCGTCTCCGAAGCAACCGGGATGACGTCCATTAAACTGTCAAGCGCCTGCATATACGCCGGACCCTCCCAGCCAAGCTGCCGGAAAAGCAAGCCCATTAGATAGCAGGGGGAAATCCGGGGACCCGTTCCGCGGATCTCGTGACCGAGCAGCTCCACCGCCGCGTCATTGGCCCAGATCAGATAGCGGGTGGAATAGTGGGTGAAAAAGCCCTCTTCCGTGCTGGTGTCCACATTGATCCCCATTTCATTATAAAAAACGCCCTGATTGCCCATCCATGGCAGGTGGTCGCCGAAGGTAATCAGCACAACCGGGTCCGGGTCGGTGCGGAGGCGGTCGATAAAGTTCATCAGTTCAATATCGCTGTTCATAATGGAGGACAGATAGTTGTTCATGGCGTTTCTGCACTCGTCGCTGTAGTTTCCGGACAGATACTCCGGACTGCTGCCGTAGTAGTCTCCTGTAGCATACGGGCCGTGGCTCTGGACGTTCAGGACGAAGGAAAAATAGGGTTTTCCGGTGGCCTTGTTGGCCTCAAAGTCCGCGTACACTTCCGGATAGAGGACAGCGTCCTCCGGCAGCACGGCGTCCGTAAGGTGCTCATAATCCCCCTCCCAGAACCGGTAGCGTTCAAAGCCGAGATAGCCGTTGACATTCTGGCGGTTATAGAACCACTGATAGTATGGATGACTTCCCTCCACGGTATACCCCTGTTCCCGCAGATACCAGAGATAGGAATTGGTATCGGCCCGGTAGTTTTTTAACTTGTAATTTCCTGTTAAAAAACAACGCTCTGTATCAATCGTGCCCCCGGCGAAAATATTTGTTACCAGATCCCCGGTATAGCTCTCCGCCTCCAGTTGGTGGTACAGGGTATAGCAGTCGGGGCTGAGACCCTCCAGACCGTACTGCGAAAAATCCGCATAGGCCTCCCGCATGACGGCAATAATATTGATCTGCCTGTCTGCGGGGATGCCGGCGTCCTGATAGGCGGACAGCAGCGTTTCAGCCTTACTGGCGCTGTAGCCGGTTGGCGGGAAATCGATCAGCTCGGCTGAGCTGTGAAAAAAGGGATACATAAAGCCGTGGGCGATGTAGTTTTCG